>JANNBP010000455.1:0-40411 GCA_031385555.1 Deltaproteobacteria bacterium
CTGTGCCGCCAACCGCGATGAAAATCGCCAGCCCCAGCGGGGCCAGAATCATCCATTTCTTTCTCATGTTTTTGGGCTCCTTAACTCTTTGAAAACTCGTCGTGAATTTGCTGCAATCGTTCACGCAGATGAAGCACGGCGTAGCGCTTGCGAGCCCGTAGGGTGTTGATCTTTACGCCGCTCTCTTCCGACAACTCTTTGAAGCTGCGTCCCTCCAGTTCGTGGGCGACGAAGACGTCAAGCTGCTTGCCGGCAATCCGCAGAAGCAACTCGACAAGGTCGCATCCAAGGACGAGGACGACGGTGAGTGGGAAGAGGTTGTCGTCCGCCGCAAGAAGAAGTCCGCGGCCGAGTAAGTGACCGAGCGCGCCCTCCTGTTCGCCACGCTCGTCGCGTGCAGCAAGAACCAACTCGGGGAGGCGTGTGACTACGATGGTGACTGCGCCACCGGGTACGTGTGTTTTCGCGCCGCTTGCTCGACGGTGAAGGGTCGCGACGAATCGCTGAACGCTCAATCGGGCGTCGGTAGCAATGTCGCGCTCGAGCGGCCCGCGGTCGGCGGTGATCGCGTGAAGGTGCGCGTCACCCACGGCGAAGGCACGATCTTCGCGGCGTGTTTGCCGACGGAGCGGCTCGTCGGTGGTGGTTGCGGTGGTGGCGCGAACTGCGAGAGCGAATCCGCCTGCAACTACCTGCGGAGCTACCCAGGCAACTTCACCGACGACGACACGCTCGGGGCACGTTGGATCTGTGTCGGCGCCGGCACGATGAAGGCGTTCGCGCTGTGCCAGGCGACCGCGCCGTCGTCAGAGACGGCACCGTCGACACCAGACGCCGGGCGCTAACGCGGGCCCCACGTCACGCAGTTCGGCTGTCTTTGTCAGACGGGATCCCCGACTCGAGGACTCGCCACCCCTCTGGTACCTCAAGCTGTCGTCGGAGCAGGTGTGGAGCGGCGACGCGGGGGGCACCGAGGCGTCGGATCCAGTCCGCTCGTCGGACCGACACAAGCAGCTTTGCTTTGGCTAACTGCGCGGCGGTTCGGTCGGGGCAGCGGCAGGCGCCGCTTCGTGTGCTTCGAGCTCGCGGAGCTTGGTCTCGAGCTCGGAGATCCGGTCCGCGAGGCTCGCGACGTCCTTGTTGACCGACGACCACGGCGTGACGGCCTGCGAGATGCCGTCGATCGTGGTGCGGATCTTGGAATCGACCTGCTTCTGCCATTCCTCGAGGCGATGCTTGCTGTGATCGACCCACTCGCGCAGTGACTGCAACGAGCGCTTCTGGACGATCGCTTCGCTCTCCGGCACGCCGTCGGCCGCAGGTGGCGTGGCCGGAGCAGCCGCAGCAGCTCCGTCCTCGGGCGTGCCATCGTCCTTCTTCTTGCCGGGCAGGATGTTCTGCACGCGGCGCTGCGCCTCGGCGAACCACTCCCCACCCGACTGGATGATGTTTCGCATCGCGCCGAGGGGGAGGAAGCTGCGCTGCTTCTTCTCTTCCTCGAAGATGATCTGCGCGAGGGTGACCGTCGTCAGATCCTCTTTGGTCTTGTTGTCGACGATCTTGACGTCGTCGCCAGCTCGGATCATCTCGCTGATCTGATCGAGCGTGACGTAACGGCTGTGCTCGGTGTCGTAGAGCTTGCGATTGGCGTATCGCTTGATGATCCGAGTCTCCGGCATGAGTTCCTCCGGCCGTAGCGCCAGTGATTTCAACCGTATCACGCACCGCGCCATAACCTCAACGGGCTGGCCGGATGGGGCACAATGAAAGCGCTAACGCCGTGGGTCCCGACCACCTCATTGCCCGCCTCAAGGCCATCCTGGACGCACGGATGCGCGTGCTGGCCCTCGTAGAGGCCTTTGGAGAGGGCGATCCCGAGAGCTGGGTTCAGACCCTCGCCGCCGTGGTCGCCCGCGCTCAGCAGCAGGACGATGGCGACGCGAAGCTCGCACTCGAGGTGATCACCCACGCGGTGGCCGAGCCGACGCTCGCGTACGCCACCCGGCAGGGGTTCTACATGGCAGCGATCGAGCTGGGGATGCCGGCGATCGCCCGGTTGTTCATCACCACGTCCCCCGTCATCGAGCTGCCGGCGACGCTCAAGAAACAGCTCGGCCCCGAGCGCCCACTACGTCCCGCCGGTCGGCCGCTGTCGCTCGGCGAGCGCAAGTCGGCCGCGCGCACGAACAACCGCGAGCAGATCGGCCTGTTGCTACGCGATCCGCATCCGATGGTGGTCGCGATCCTCCTCGATAACCCGCACGTCACCGAGGCCGACATCGTCAAGATGGCGGCGATGAGGCCGGCCGTGCCCGCTGCACTCGCGAAGATCGCTGCCCATCCTCGGTGGTCGCCGCGCCACGCGGTGAAGCGCGCGCTCGTGCTCAATCCTTCGACGCCGCTCGCCGACGCGATCCGGATCACCACCACGCTGCGCGCTGCCGAGCTCGCGGAGCTCGCGCAGGATCCGTCGCTGCCCGAGGCGTTGCGCGAGCACGCCGCGGACGTTCGCGCGGCGAGCTTGCGCCGGTAATTCCTCATCGAAGAACGTGATCGTCGACGCGCCCGTGATCGTGGCCGGATACGTCTCTCCATTGATCAGAAGTTCCCAGCCGATCGGAATCGTTCCGGATTTCGGCACAAACCCGCCGAAAGCTCTCCGACGGAGCGCGTGTGCGGCGCTTCGTCGACGTCTCGACGGTGGTTGTGCGTGGCACGCAAGCGTCCGAAACGATCCAGGAAGATGTGCGCGATCGACAGCCTTCCCGAACCGCCACGTCGTCGAGTTGCCTGGGACGTTTGCGGATGCCGCGGGCTCGATCAGTCGACGGGATCTACTCGAGCTCTTTGTTGAACGTCACGGTCTCGCCGGCCTTCACGATCACGGGGAACGCGGACTTCGTCGTGCCGTACGAGAACCCGATCTTGTGCTTGCCGGGGGACAGCTTGAGTTTGGTGGGCGTGGTGAGGCCGGTCTCGACCCCGTCGACCGAGACCTTCGCTCTCGGCGTGCTCGACACGACGACGTAACCGTCCTGCACCGAGCCCGCGCGATCCGCCGGGTTGTCCTCGGGCGGCATCTTGTCGGGTGGCTTCTTGTCGGGTGGCTTCCTGACGACCACGTCCGGCTTCTGGGTCGGCGGCTTCGGCGTGATCACGTCCGGCTTCTGGGTCGGCGGCTTCGGCGCGATCACATCCGGCTTCTGGGTCGGCGGCTTCGGCGCGATCGCGATCATCGCCGAGCCCTTACCCGGTTCGCCCTTCGCGTCGGAACCCTTGCCCGGCTCGACCTTCGCGTCGCTGCCCTTACCCGGTTCCTTCACATCGGAGCCCTTGCCCGGCTCGACCTTCGTGTCGCTGCCCTTGCCGACGGCCGAACCAGAGCCAGCTTTCGTATCGGATCCCTTACCCGGCTCGACCGGCTTGGTATCCGAGCCCGCAGCGGCGGTCTTGGTGTTGAGCTCGCAACTGACAACCGTCATCTCGCCAGCCTTGAGCTCGAGCTCGCGCTCGCAGACCTGGCCATCCTTCGCGACGATCCTGATCTTGCGCTTGCCCGCGTTGATCGGCAGCTGATCGCCGTGCTTGACGACGTGCTCGCGCGTCTTGCTGCCGTCGAGGAACAGCTCGGCTTCGACCGGTGGCTTGAGCTCGATCTTGAGCGTGGCGATCGTACTCGTGCTCGGCGTGTCGCTGCTCGAGGACGAATCGTCGGAGTCGAGGATGAAGAACTTCACCGCGAGGAACCCGCCGAGGACCACGGCAGCGATCGCCACGCCGATCGCGACATCGCGCCCGATCGACGACTTCTTCTTCCCCTCGGAGACCGGCGGTGCATCGAGTGCCGGTACCGGGTGCTGGCTGTACTGATTGTTCTGCGTGTAGCCCTGCATCGGGCCGGACTGCTGGTGCTGCGGATGTTGCTGGAGCGGCTGACCGTACTGGTCGTAGCCGTCGTAGGTCTGCGCCTGGGGATACCCGTGCATCTGCCCGGAGGGGTGCGCCAGCATCTGCGGCTGCGACGGGTTGATCCCGGCCATCCCCGCCGCCCCGCTGTGAAGCGGGAGATGATTTGACGGGTTCATCGGGTTCATCGGGTTCTGCGCGTTCATGTTCGGCGGCGTCATCCCGGGCATCTGCGCCTGCGATGGATAGCCCCCGTCCGGCGACATGCCGTTCTGGCTCGCACGATACGCGGCTTGGTATTGCTGGAGCTCCGGCGGCGCCACGGCCCCCATCAACGTGCGGCCCTGCGTCGAGCCCGCGTGAGCGAGAGCGTTGTCGACCTGCGGCGGCGGCAGGTTCTGCTGCGACGGGAACCCGTGGGCCGTTTGCTGCTGCGGCGGCGGCGTGTGGTTCGGGTTGAGCTGACGCGCCGAGCCCTGTGCCTGTGGATATTGGGACGCGGACGCGGGCGCGAGCGCAGCAGCGGGCTGGGGTCCCGACGTCCGCGCGAAGTTCGGGATGTTCTGGTAGCCGTTTTGCGGCTGTTCCATCTGCTCGCCACCCTGGCCACCCTGACCGTGCGCTGCGAGTGGCGGCGGCGCGCTCTGGCTGTGTGCGCGACCACCGATCTGCGATGGTGGACGCGGGGGTGCGACGGGCGGCTTCGCCGGCGGACGTGCCGGTTGCTGCCCTTGCGAAGGACGACCAGCAGCGGGAGGCAGCGCGGCTGCAGCAGCGTTGCCGTCGATCTCGCCGAAGATCTCCGTCGGCGCTTCTTCGCCGAAATCTCCGTCGTTGTCCTCGGCCGCACTCGCCGGCCGCTGCGATCCGCGCGTTGCGGGCGAGCCCATCGCGGGCCCCGCAGCGGCAGCAACGGCGGCTTCGAGCTCCTCGAAGCTCGGCCCACCGAGCTGCGTGGCATCACCCTCTGGTGCGCCGGCCTCGCCGAGGCTCTCGTTGACGTCGACCTTCGCCTCGGCGGAGGGGACGTTGTTGATCAGCCCGTCGCGACCGACGCGCTTGTACTGCTCGAGGAGCTGGCGCTCCTTGTCGATCTCGGCGAGGAAGACTTCCTTCAGCCAGCTCGACAGCGACTTCGCGGTGAACACGACGTCTTGCGACATCAAGTACTGCTGGAGGTCCGCCAGCATCTCGCTGCACCACTGGTAGCGATCGTCGACGTCCTTCGCGAGCGCCTTGAGGATCACCCGCTCGACGGCCTCGGGGATGTTCGGGTTGAGCTCCCGCGGCGGACGGATGTCGACGTTGCGGACCTTCTCGAGGGTCGAGAAATCAGTCTCGCCCTGGAACAGCCGCTCGCTGGTCAGACACTCGTAAAGCATCGTGCCGATCGCGAAGATGTCGGAGCGCCGATCGAGCGGGAGCCCACGCACCTGCTCGGGCGACATGTAGCCGAACTTGCCCTTGAGAACGCCGGCCATCGTCCGCGAGTTGCGCGACGTCGCCTTCGCGATGCCGAAGTCGATGACCTTGACCTCGCCCTCGTACGAGACGAGCACGTTCTGCGGCGAGCAATCGCGGTGGACGATCTCGAGCGGGCGACCGAGCGGGTCCCGCTTGCGGTGCGCGTAGTCGAGCCCCTCGAGGACCTTGGCGATGTTGAAGCACGCCATCGCCACCGGCATCGGCTGCTTGATCTTGCGGAGCCGATTCTGGATCTGGAGCAGATCCTTGCCCCAGATGTACTCCATCGCGATGAAGTGCGAGCCGTCGATGCGGCCGAGCTCGAAGATCTGGCAGATGTTCGCGTGCGCGAGCTGACCGGCGATCTTCGCCTCGTCGATGAACATCTTGATGAAGTCGCGGTCCTCTCCCATCGTCGGGAGGATTCGTTTGATCGCGATGATCTTCTCGAAGCCTTCGACGCCGTAGGACTTCGCTTTGAAGACCTCCGCCATCCCGCCGACGCTGATGCGATCGAGCAGGAGGTATTTCCCGAACGGTACGGGTTGCCTCACCTGATCGAATCGTACGCAACGCCAACGACGATCTCAACGAAGAAGGGGCCTATACGCCTCGGCCGCAGTCCCCCACTTATTGATCGCTGCCGATTCGAGCAGGTGTCGCGCGGGCGGCAGGCCCTGGGCTACAGGCCCCAACGGTTCTCGACGAGGATCAGAAAGATCCGCTGATTCCGACGACGCCACCGCCACTTGTCGGCATCAAGAACGGTTGGCGCTCTGAACGCCGCCGATACCCGGATACACCGTCGTACACGCCGTAGACGTAGGTCGCGATCAGGCCGATCCCGCTGACGATGTTGATCCCGCGGAGCTGTGCCGCGGTGCTCGCGCGATCTTTCTTCGCATCGCAGGTCGCGCTCGCGCCGCCGTCGCCACTCACCGATTTGCACCACGAGCTGAGCACGAAGAACGTGGTGACGTTCGCGACGGCGAAGGCACCGAGCAAGCCACCGACGACGATCGCCTTCGTCTTCTCGCCGTTCTGGATCTGACCGCCGGGTGGGATCAACGTCAGCAGCCAGTAGCGCTTCTGCTTCGGGCGCGCGTTGCGGAGCTCGGCAGCATGGCGCACCTGGACGTCCTGAAAGAACGTGATGACGTCGGGCGGATACAGCGCGGGATCGAGCCGGCCGTCGAGGTCGAGCTTGAGGTACTCGACGAAGTGCGCTTCCGCGGCGGGAACGCGCTGCTGGAAGTACGCGGCGAGCCCGGCGAGGCGATGTGCCTCGGCGAGGTGCGAGGGGCCGAGCTGTGCGCGCAACAACGGCGTCACCATCGCGTCGACACGCGGCCAGTCACCGGCGCTCGCAGCGGTGTTCGCGGCGGCGAGTTGCTCCGACGCCGGCTGTGCGGCAGCGACGCCGCACGCGAGCGCGATCACCAGCGCGACCCTCGACGCGGCTGTCACCGCCACTGGGGCTCCAGCTTGCGGATATGCGGGCGCAGGATCGTCATGATCTCGCGCGCGGTGCGAGCGGCCAGCGCATCGGGCCCGATCTGCTTGTCGCCGACGATGGTGTCGGTGGCGAGCACGCGATCGAACTGCACCTGCGAGCCATCCGCGATCCGCACGCGAACCCGTGCGCGGACGAGCGGGATCACGCCTGGCTCGATCACGTAGTCGAGGATCTCGAACACGATGCCGCGGCTCGCGCGCGCCGAGGCGACGGTCTGCACGGCGAGCTGCTTGCCGAGCGTGCTCGCATCCACGGGCGCGGGTTGGCGCTGGCTCGCACGCATGGTGCGGTTGACGTGGTCGAGCAGGGCGCGCCGGAACGGCTCGACGAGGAGCGACGCGGTCATCGGCACGGCGATGCCGAGCAGGATCACCGGCTCGATCACCTGCGGGCGGAGGTCGGGTGGGCGGTTCGGCTCCCTTGGAACCAAAGTCTTGCGAAGGATCTCGAGCCGCGCGTTGACGACCGGCAACAACCGCTCGGCGAGCTTCGCCGCGGCCTTGCCGATCGCGGCGACGTTCGCGGCGGGCTCCTCGAGCCGGTCGGTGACTTCGCCGTTGGCCGGGTTGCGGACCTGGACCCCGAGCACGACGGCCGCGCCCTTCGAGGTGATCGATCCGGCGACCACGAGCTTCGTACCGTCGGGGACGGCCATCTTGGCCTCGACCAGGACCACCGTCAGCTTGCCATTGGTCAGCGCACGCGCGATCTCGGCGGCGACGGGCTGGCCGTAGATCTCGAGCCGCGCGTCGGCGTCGAGTGGCAGCAACGCGACGGGCTCGGAGTCCGCACGCACGATCCCCGGAGCGATGCACAGCACCGCGATCAACGCCGCGAACAGGCCGAGTCTCATGTGGAAACGTTAGTTGGGATCCGGCACCGCGAGCGAGAACTTGCCGTCGATTCCGGTGACGCCCTCGGCGATCGGACGGCTGCGATCGATCCCGGTGCACAGCGCGTCGGCGCAGAGGAACTGGACGATCGTGCCGGGGATCGGGGAGGAGCCGATCACCAGCCCGGTGACCTTGGTCGACTTGGTGAGTGCGAGCGTGACCGGCAGAGTCGCGGTGGTCTGGTTCAGGATCTTCGCGGCCGCGCCGCGCGTGCCGTTGCCGTTCGGATCGGACAGCCGCACCGTGTACGTCGCGTTCGGGGCGAGCGCGACGGTCAGGTTGCCGCCCGCGCCGGCGACGCGGCGGATCGACGGTGCGCCCGCGAGCGCGAGCGATCCGGTGGGGACCGCGTCGAGGATCGCGCCGACCAGCCCGGTGCCCGTGGCGCTGGTCAGCTGCGTCGACTTGAGGACGGTCGCGGCGGCGGTGATCGTCGGCGGTACGGCCGCGGTCAGATCGATCGCCGTGACGGCGTGATCGCCGCTGGGGTTCGGGAAGATCACCGCGTCGAGCGGCTTCGCGGGGACGCGCAACGTGGGCAACACGCCGCTGGCGTTGGTCACCGCGGTGAAGCGCGCCTCGCCGACGGCGGTGAGTGCGGTGGCTCCCGTAACCGTGCCGGCGGCGGCGAGGGTGCCGACGATCGCGACGGTCGCGTTCGGCAGCGCACCCGCGCGCTGCACGGTGGTGCCCGCGAGATCACGCGTCGTCGCGAGCCCGGCGGCGTACTGGATCGTCAGGTTCGAGGTGAGCAGGAACTGCGTACCCTCGGCGACGAGGCGAGGGAGGCCGAGCGACGCCGGCGGCGTGATCTCGAAGCGAACGTTGCCGCCGTTCGAGGGAGCGAACAGGCCGAACGCGCCGGTGTTGTCGGTGATCGCGATCGAGGAAGGCACCCCGTCGACGGTGACCTGCACGAGCGCCGACGCGAGCCCCGCGCCCTGCGGCCCGACGACCGTCCCGACGACAGCAACGCCTTGCTGGAGATCGAGCGTGGTGACGCCCGGCGCCCACGCCACGAGCTGCGGCGTGATCGTCGGATCCGTCGGCACCACGAGCACGCTGTGGTTCTCGCCGCGGACCTGGGCGCTGTAGCTACCGGACCCGTCGCTGTAGGTCTCGACGACGGCATCCGAGCCGATGGTCGGGATGAACTTCAGGTACGCCGCGATCGACGAGCCCTGGAACCGCACCGTGCCCGAGGCGGTCACGCCCTCGGCGAGCTGGACGTTGTCGACGAGATCGTCGGCACCACCCTGGACCGGCACGAGCTTGGTGAGCGGTGGCCGCCCCGCCTCGGGGGGGGCGACGACGTGGACGCGGAACACCGTGGTGCCGACGCCCGGTTCGTCGACCTCGATGTTCTCGGTTGCTTCCTCGCAGTTCGGATCCTCGATCCGGTACCGCACGCGATAGATGCCCGCGACCTCCGCGGGAAACTCGACCTGCGAGTTGTCGATGCTCGCCGACGCGGGCGTCTGGTTCGGGCCGCCGTTGAACGACAGGAACCACTGATAGCTGTGCTGACCGGGCGAGTTTTGCACGTTCGCGGCCGCGCGAATCACGGTGCCGGCCATCGCGAACGGTGGAGACACCTCGTGTGAGATGCCGGTGACGCATCCCGGAGGGGCATCGGTACCCGCGTCGTCGGACGGGCTGGCATCACTGGCGCCGCCGCACGCGGTGACGAGGAGCAGAGCGAGGGTTCTCATTGCACCACCACCTTCCAGGTCTGGCGCTGGAGGCACGCGGGCGTCAGCGTCGGATCGAGCTGGCAGGTCAGGTCCGCGGGATCGCAGGTCAGCGGGAACGGGCTACCGCGATCGTTGATCTCGACGCGGAGCTCGACGACGTCGCCCAGCGCGAAGGCCCCCGGGTCGAACGCGACGCTGTTGCCGGTCTCGGTCGCGAGCGTCTGCCGCGCGTTGTTGGCGAGCTTGATCGACCAGTGAAACTCGCTCTGGCCGAGGATGGGATCGCCGACGTTCGTCGGATACGGGTCGATCGCGTCGACGATCTGGAAGACCTGAAACAGCGTCGGCTCGCTGACGGGAAGCGAGCTCTGCACGGGCGGCGCCGCCGGCGACACCACGCCGAGGCACGGCAACTGATCGACGACGACGAGGACGGTCTCGACGACGACGGTGTTGCCGTCGGTTCCGAGGGGGTCTGCGCTGCCGCGTGGATCGCGCGCGGTGATTCGCAGCATCCACTCGCCGATCACGTCGGGCGTGAACGTCTTGCCGATCTGGCGCTTGGTCTCGTCTGCCGGTTTCGGGCAGGTCGCCGCGTCACACAGGTCGTCCGGAGCCCCGACCGTCGAGACGGTGGGAGAGAACAGCTCGAACTCGAGGGTGACATTGCTGAACGAATCGTCGGCATCGCCGAACACCGCGAACAGATCGATCGGCGTGCCGACGGTCTTGCCGTACTTCGCCGACTGCGAGACCACGACCGACGGCTTCGCATTGCCGAGCGGGATGATCAGCTGCTGCTTCGGGCGCGCCTCGGCACCGAAATCGTCGATGCCCGAGAGCTCGACGAGGAGGGACTCGGCGGGGGTGCCGTCGCGGCGTGCGATCGGCGCGTCGAACACGAAGGTGGCATCCGACCCCTCGGCCTTCGCGAGGCCATCGCAGGTCCCGACATTGGAGGCGTCGTTGCAGACGAACATCTTCCAGTCGAGCTTGACGATCTGTTTTTCGGGGTCGTCGACGTGCGCGATCAGCGTGACGCCGGCCTCGCCGCGCTCGATGACCTCGGCACTCGTGTTCTCGATCTCCAGCGAAGGACGCTGGTTGATCGGGTCGACGAAGAAGCATCCGCCGAGGACAACGCTGCTGATGAGGAAAAGGCTCTTCACGGCGTGAACGGGATGGCTGCAACCATCTTGCCACCTGCAAGTGCTGGATTCAGCCACGGTGGCTGGTCGTCGACGTTCGGCCGGTTCAGGCCAGCCCCCAGATCCACGACACGGCTGTCAGAGTCGGGGCCACGCTCCGAGGCTGTCAGAGTGGGGTCAGCGAATGCTGCCATGCTGAATGGGTCGTTTCCCGCCAGACGCAGAATGATTCTTCGCGGTTGGAGGGGTAGAGCGTGACCCATTTCAGGGGTCGCAGGCCAGGCCCGACCCGACCTCGTGGAGGTTGCAGGCGACGCGAGGAACGCTGAAGAACCCGGAGAGCCCGGGTTTGCCTCCCGACATCACGGTGCCGCTGTATCTCCCGGCCTTGAGCTCGAGCGTGCCGCCGCGGGGATAGATCTTGCCCGCGATCTCGATGCGATCACCGGTCGTCACGGCGATGGTGATGACCACGGGCTTGAGCATCACCTTCGCCAGGTCGCGGGTCTTGCCGCTCTCGACGACGACCGTCTCGGTCCAGGTCAAGGACTTCGACTGCTCGCACGTGATCGAATGGGGACCCGCGGTCAGCTCGAGCGTCAGCTTCGCGCCGAGTGCGAGCTGACCTCGACCACTGCCGTCGACGCTGATGTTGCACCAGGTGTCGTTGCGAACGACGACCGTCCCGGTCTGCGGCGCGACCGGCGCATCCGGTGGCACCGTCACCGCGGGCGCGTCGGGAGGGGCGATCGCGACGTCGGGCGGCGCGACCGTCACCGCGGCATCGCGCTTCGCGAGCGCGGCATCACGCGCGATTGGCAGCCGCGCATCTTCGAGCATTTGGGTCGCGTCGGGCTCTGGCGGTGCGTCGAGCTCCACGTGATCGGGCGCGGCACTGTCGACGACCGAACTGTCCGCGATCGCGACGAGCGATGCATCCGGAGGGGTCGGCGAACCTGCGAGCTTCGCCACCCCGAGCGCAGCACCACCGACGACGAGCACCCCGAGCGCAGCGAGCGCGACCAGCTTGCGCCGCCGCGCCCCGCGGTCGCCTGCGGTCACCGTCTCGACGAGCGTCTTGACCGCCGGATCCTCGGGCGCGAGGGCACTCGCCCGATCCGCGAGCGCCATCGCCCGCGGCAACCGCGACTCGGCGATCGCCTTCTTGCCGGCGCTGACGAGCGCGCTGACCACGCGGGGACGTTTGTCGTCGAGGAACTTCGCCGCGTCGTCGAAGTACGCCGCGAGCTCCTCGGTGGCGTCGCCGAACCCGCTCGTCGCCGCCAACCCGCGCAGCTCGACCGCGATCGCCGTCGCCGTCTGCGGACGCTCCTGCGGATCGGTCGCCATCATTCGCGTGATCGCGTGCGACAGATCCGGACCGACCTCGGCGCGGCGCTTGACCGGCGCCACCATCGCGCCCGTCGCGATCAGTGACATCACCTTCGCCGGGCTGCCCGCGTACGGCAGCATGCCGGTCGCGAGCTGATACAGCGTCGCACCGAGCGAGTAGAGATCGCTGCGCACCGTCGCCGTGTCGCCGCTCGCCTGCTCCGGGCTCATGTACGCGGGCGTGCCCAGCAACGCCCCGGTGCGCGTGACCAGCGAGGAATCCTCGGTCTCCAGGCGCGCGACACCGAAGTCGGCGAGCAGCAGCCGCCCACCCGGCGCGATCAGCACGTTCGACGGCTTGATGTCGCGGTGGATGATGCCCTTCGCGTGCGCCGCGGACAGCGCGTCGGCGAGCAGCGCGCCGATGCACGCGGTGACCTCGGCGAACACCGGGCCGCGTTGCTCGATCTCCTCGAGCAGTGTGCGACCGCGGATCAGCTCCATGACGATGAACGGCGGGTCGTCGCCCTCGCCGCCACCGACGTCGTAGATCCGCAGGATGTTCGCGTGCTCGAGGTTCGCCGCCGCCCGCGCCTCGCGATGAAATCGGCGCACCACCTCGTCGCGGCGAGCCAGATGCGGGAACAGGACCTTGACGGCGACGTCGCGACGCAGCTCCTTGTCGCGCGCGCGGAACACCGACGCCATGCCGCCCTCGCCGATCTCCTCGAGGAGATCGTAGCGCCCCAGCGAATCCCCACTCCGAACCTGCCGCGGCCCCTTCGGACTGGCCTCGCGAGGGATCGCGCCCTCGGGCGTCGTCGGCGCACCCGGTTCCGACGCTCCCCCCAAGGAGACTGGCTCGCCTGGCAGCTCGCTGGCGTGCGTATCCGCGACGGCGAGGTCGGTGTCGAGGAGACCGGACGGTGGCTTCTTCGAATCCACGCGTCCGCTAGCTTAACCGCTACGCCTTGTACGTGACGTGACCGGTCTTACCGTCGGCCTTCGCGAGCTTCATCGCCTTGCCGAGGCGGCGGCCGAGCTCGTCGGCGCCGGTGTTCAGCGTCAGCCCGTCGGTGAGCGCGACCGCGGAGACCAGCGCGAGCGTGCCGGGCTCGCCGGGCAGGCTCGAGCGCTTGGTGTCGAAGGCACCTTCCGCCGAGGCGAGGAACTGCTCCGCATGGGCGGGCGACAGCACCGCGATGAAGTCCGAGCCACCGATGTGGCCGAGGAACGCGCCGCCACCCGAGGAAGCGCGCGCCGCCTCGAGCAACCACTGGCCGAGGTTGCGCACGGTGTCTTCCGAGCGCGCGATGCCGAGGGCATCCGAGTACGAATCGAAGTTGAGGATGTCGATGTGGATGACCGCCGTGGGCTTGCCGCTCTTGAGCGCGCCCTCGATCTCCTCGTCGATCGCGCGCGAGCCCGGCAGGTTCGTCGTCGGGTTGCGGTCACGCTCGCGCCGCGCCGAGCGGATCAACGCCTTGACGCGCGCACCCATCTCGCGAAGGTCGAACGGCTTCGCCATGTACGAATCGGCACCCGCCTCGAGCCCCGCGACCTGATCGTCGGTAGTGGCCAACGCGGTCAGCATCAGGATCGGCGTGCGGGACCACATGACGTCGGCCTTGAGGCGGCGTGCCACCTCGAGCCCGTCGACACGCGGCATCATCACGTCGAGCACCAGCAAATCCGGATCGTGCGCCTTGACGAGCTTCAATGCCTCGTCCCCATCGCGCGCCCGCAGACACAGAAAACCGGCGTCGCCGAGCGACATGTTGACCATGTGCGCGATGGCGTCGTCGTCCTCTGCGATGACGATCTTCTTGAGGAGCATGACCGGACTCAGGCTTACCATAGGGTCCTACGGGCTGTCCGTGGTAAGCCAAGGCGTTGCGCATCGATCCTGACGTCTCGACGGCCGAGCTCGCCAATGGCCTACGTGTCACCACCGTCGCGCTCCCGCACCTCCACACCGCGGTCTGCGCGTTATTCATCAAGGTAGGAGCGCGGTTCGAGTCGGCGAAGGATAACGGCCTCTCGCACTTCACCGAGCACATGTTGTTCCGCGGGACGGAGAAGTACCCGACCTCGCTGGCGCTCAACACGGCCGTCGAGCAGCTCGGATCCACCCTCCACGCCGAGACCGGCAGGGACTACACCCTCTACCAGCTGTCGCTCGAGCCCGCTCACGTGCCCGCGGCCATCGCGCTGCTCGGCGAGTTCGTGGGCAGCCCGCGGTTCTCGGATATCGAGCTCGAGCGCCGGCTGATCCTCGAGGAGATCAACGAGGACTACGACGAGCGCGGCGTCGAGATCAACGCCGACGATATCGCGCGCGGCCTCGCCTTCGAGGCCCACCCCCTCGGGCAGCGCATCATCGGGCCGAAGGGCAACGTCGAGCGATTCTCGCAGAAGGACGTGCGCCGTCACTTCAAGCGGTTCTACGGGGCCACCAACGCCACGCTGTGCGTCGCGGGTCCGGTCAAGCACGCCGCGGTGGTCGAGCACGCGGCGCGCGCGCTCGAGCCCTTGCCCGCGGGCGAACGCGCGAAGCACAAGGCGGCACCGAAGGCTCGCCGCAAGGAGGCGGCCCTGCGGCACGTTGCCGATGCCGGCTCGCAGACCTCGCTCGCGGTGCTGTTCCGCGCGGTGCCCGAGCTCGACCGCCGGTACCTGGCGCTGGTCGCGCTGCTGCGCGTGCTCGACGACGGCATGTCGACGCGGCTGCACTACACGCTCGCCGATCAGAAGGGGCTCGCGTACTCGATCCACGCCGCGATCGAGCCGCTCGCCGACACGGCGCTGTTCGAGATCGCCGGGGCCACCGCGAACACCAAGGTGCCCTCGCTGGTGCGCGAGCTATTGAAGCTGCTCGACAGCCTGCGCAACGGCGAGATCACCGACGACGAGCTCGCCAAGGCGCGCGTTCGCTATCGCTACGAGACACTGGCCTCGATCGACGACGCCTCGGCGATGGCCGGCTGGTTCGGCGGCACGTCGCTGTACTACCCGCCGCAGGAGCTCTCGGTGCGGCTCGAGGCGATGTCGAAGGTCACGCGCGACGATCTCGTCGAGGTCGCGCGGGACGTGCTGTCGCCGGGCAACCTCGCCGTCGCGGCGGTGGGGTCGCTGTCAAAACCGCGCCTCAAGGAGCTGCGCGGCGTGATCGACGACTGGCAGTAGGGGACCCAACAATCCCGGCCGCTTGCGCTGGGAAGAACCACCGGCTGCGCGCTATGCTCCCAAGCCGTGGCGCACTCGATGCGGTTGTTTGCCAATGCCGCGTTGCAACTGGACGCGCTGAAGAAGGCGCTGAGCGCCGAGGACTCGAGCTTCAAGATCGACGGCGGCGAGCTGTCGCGCGGTGGGCAATTGCTCGCCGAGATCGAGATCAACAAGCCGGGCACCGACATGTTCGACGACGAGATCGCCGGGACGATCCAGAAGCTCCAGCGCGCCGGTGGCGGGCACGTGGTGCCCTACATCCAGCAGACGCAGTGCACGTTGACGGTGATGCTGCTCGACCCCAGCGCGATGGAGCTGCTAGGTCCGTTCTGGACCCTGCTGTCGCGGATGGCGAACGGGCTGTGGGAGGTCGAGGGCCAGGGCTTCTACGACCAGGGTCAGCTGATCGTCCCGATCGCGTGAGTCCGAAACTCCGCTTGCCCTGGTTAGTGTTGTCGATACACTAAACAGATGCTCGCTCGCTACCAGAAGATCGTGGTGCTCACCGGGGCGGGCATCTCGCGCAGCGCCGGCCTGGCGACGTATCGCGGACCTGGTGGGTTGTGGAACGACCCGGCGAACGTCGCACTCAACACGATCGAGGCGCTGCGCGATCGGCGCTCCGACGTGTGCGAGATGTTCTGGAACTTCCGCGCCGGGATCGGTCGCGCGCAGCCGACGGTCGCGCACCACGCGCTCGCCGCGTTCGCCCGCGCGCTGAAGCCTCCGGCCACACTCACGATCATCACGCAGAACGTCGACGGACTGCACCAGCGCGCTGGCTCGTTTGGCGTCTGCGAGTACCACGGGTCCCTGACCCGCTGGCGCTGCGAGAGCTGCGAGGTCGAGCTCGAGCCACCGTGGATCGACACAAATCCGTCGCCACCCCTGCACTGCGGCGAGGTGATGCGACCGAGTGTGGTGCTCTTCGGCGAGATGATCCCGGTGGACGCGGAGCGCACCGCGAAGGCCGTGCTGCGCGACTGCGATCTGTTCGTCGCGATCGGTACCTCGGGCACGGTCTCTCCGGCGTCGAGCTTCGTGCGGTGGGCCAAGCTCAATAGCGCGCGCACCGTGCTGCTCAACCTCGAGACCGCAGGCGACGCCGCCGAGCTGTTCAGCGACATCGAGCTCGGCACCGCCGACGAGATCGTCCCGAAGTGGTTCGCTAGTTAGTTAGCTGGCAAACCCGCGCAGCGATCCGAGCGTGGTGCGGGCGGTGCGCCACGACAGCCGTGCGCACGCGACTGCCGCGAGCGCACCGGCGATCACGTTGCCGACGAGCAGGATGCGGACGTGTTCGACCTCCGCTGGCAGGCCGACATCGAACACGAAGCCGGCGGCGACCGCGAGCATCGCGGAGCTGATCGCGGCCATCACGGCGGCCCAGCGGGCGCGCATGACGATGCCGACACCTGCGAGGAGCGACGCGACGTGAGCGCCGTACGCGGCGAACACTTCGGGGGTGAAGACCGGGTTCCTGCTCTCGAACGAGATCACCCAGCTCGCTCCGACCCACATGACCACGACCAGCGCGAGGGCGTAGCCGCCGACGCCGATCTCGCCACGGCGCCACGGCACGACGAACGCGAAGGCGCCGAGCTGCAGCACGACGAACATCCATTCTGGATAGGCCCAGCTGCCGTTGAGGATCATGCCGATGCCGATCTGCACCAGCGAATAGGCGAGGAAGCCCGCGACCGCCGCGCGCGCCCACGCGAGACGCGTGACGAGCGCGATCCCCATGACGCCGCCGATCACGGTCTCGATGACGAACACGCCGAAGTACGACGACCGCCCCGCGAACATCACGAAGTTGAGGACCACCAACGCGAGGAACAACCCGCCGGCGGACCACGCACGAGCGCGCGACAGCTTCGCCCCGAACGGCGACCGCACCCGAGCATGCTCGCGCGCGATCAGCTTCGGATCGCCGATCCGCCGCTTCGCCTGCGCGATCGCATCCTCCGTCGAGGCGCCGGTCGCGCGCAATTCCTCGACCAGCGAGCGCATGTGATCCTCGAGCTCCGCGAGGTCTTCGCGCGCTAGCTCGGCTTCCGCCTCGAGCTCGCTCAGGTACTCCGATACCGCGTCATCGATCTGGGTCATATCGCCTTCCATGCCTTGGTGAGGGCTGCGTGCACGGCGTCCCACTGGCGTCGCTCCTCGGCGAGCGCAGCGCGGCCGTCCGGACGCAGGCGGTAGTACTTCCGCTTCCGGTTGTTCTCGCCCCGGTCTTCGAACGATTCGATCAGTCCCTGGTCCTCCATGCGATGGAGCACCGGGTACAGCATGCCTTCCGACCACTCGAGGACGCCGCCCGACAGCTCGCGGACGTCTTGAATGATCGCGTACCCGTAGCTGTCGCCCTTCGTCAGGATCGACAGCACGAGCGCCGAGGCCGAGGCCGCGACCAGATCCTTGGCGATCCGTTCTGTCGGCTTCTCATGCCTCATAGTTCTAGGCATAGAACCACGAGGTATGAATGTCAATTCCCTGCCTGCAGATTTATCGACGGCCGCCGCGACGACCACCACCACGACTGCCGCCACCGCCACCGCCACCACCGCCGCCGCCGCCGCCGCCGCCGGATCGTCCGCGACCACCGCCGCCGCGTCCCTGCTGCTGCTTCGGCGTCTTGGTCAGCGGGACCACGCTCATCGGGATCGTCGACTCGTACGGATGTCCCTCGACGACAGGCAGGTGCTGGCGCGTCAGCTTCTCGATCGCGCGCAGATCCGCGCGCTCCTCGACCTCGCAGAACGTCAGCGACGAGCCGGTCGCACCCGCGCGGCCGGTGCGGCCGATCCGGTGGACGTAGGTCTCGGGGACCTCGGGCACGTCGAAGTTCACCACGTGGGTGACATCGTCGATATCGATGCCGCGCGCCGCGATATCGGTGGCGACCAACACGCGGGTCTTACCGGCCTTGAAGTTCGCCAACGCTCGCTCGCGCGCGTTCTGCGACTTGTTGCCGTGGATCGCCTCGGCGGAGATCCGCTCCTTCTCGAGGTGCTCGGCGATCCGATTCGCACCGTGCTTGGTGCGCGAGAACACCAGCACGCGACTCATCTTGGAATCGCGCAGCACGTCGACGAGCAGCAACCGCTTGTCGTTCTTCTCGACGAAGAAGATCTCCTGATCGACGAGCTCGACGGTGGTCGCCGGCGGCGCGACCGCCACGGTCTCGGGATCGTGGAGCAGCTGATCCGCGAGGTCCTGTGCCTCGCGCGGCATGGTCGCCGAGAAGAACAGCGTCTGCTTCACGCGCGGCAACAGCGCGATCACCTTGCGGACGTCATGGATGAACCCCATGTCGAGCATGCGATCGGCCTCGTCGAGGACGAACACCTTGAGCGGCTTGAGATCGAGGAGCCCCTGCCCTGCGAGATCGAGCAACCGACCCGGCGTGGCGATCAGGATATCCATGCCCGTCCGCAGCGCTTGGCGCTGGGCTTCGACGCCGACGCCACCGAAGATCACCGCGTTGGTCAGCGGGAGATGCTTGCCGTAGGTGGTGAAGCTCTCGCCGATCTGCGACGCGAGCTCGCGCGTCGGTGTCAACACGAGACAACGGATCGGCCGAGGGCGCTTGGGCGGCCCGGCATCCGCGAGGCGTTGCAGGATCGGCAGCGCGAACGCCGCCGTCTTGCCGGTGCCGGTCTGGGCGAGACCGAGCAAATCGCGGCCTGCGAGGACATGAGGAATCGCCTTCTGCTGGATCGGGGTCGGCTGCGTATACCCCTCCGCCGCGACGGCACGGGCGATCGGGTCGATCAGCCCGAGCTCTGTAAACTGCATCGCGGCGACATAGCATGAAATGAAACAGGCGACCTCGCGGCCGCCTCTTTACACGTAGTTGGCTGAGGCTACTTCTTGAGCTGGCGCTCGACGGTGGCCTTCACCTTGGTGTCGAAGCCACCCTCACCGCCGGCGGCGTTGTTCTTCAGATACTCGTCGCGCTGCTTCGAGAGCTCCTGCGCTTGCTGGGTGAGCACCTTGCGCTTCGCGACGCGCGACTCGAGCTCCGCCTTGATCTCGCCCTTGTCCTTGCCGCGCATGTCCGCGGGCAGCGCCGAGGGATCGACGGAGTCGAGCGCGACCGAGCCTTCGGCATAGCCACCGACGAGGTCATCGGCCGCCTTGTAGCCACCCTTCGTGTAGTACGCGGCGCGGTCCGCCTTCGCGGCCGGAGCCGCGGCAGCACCACTCGCCATCTTCGCTTCGTAGCGTGCGCGCACACCGTCGTCGCCGTAGATCACGTTGGTCCCGTCGATCTCGGCCTGGATCGTGTTGATGCGATCGTCGTACGGCGTCGCGACCTTCTGCACGCCGCCGTCCTGCTGGATCGTCGAGAACTCGCCGCCGCCGATCTCCGCGATCCGCGAGAACGTCAGCTGCGTGTTGGTATCCAGCCCGCAGCGGATCGTGTTGATCGTGATCCCGCTCTCGGCCGCCTGACGCGCGAGCACGTCGTACGTCGGCACGTCACCACGGCTCGCCGGAGGTGCATCACCGACGACGAACACCATCTTCTTCGCACCGCTGCGCCACTGCATCGTGTGCAGCGCATCGTTGAGCGCGGCGTCGACGTTCTCCGGCGTGTCGCCGCCTCCGGCCGCGGTGTACGACATCAGCTCGGCGTACATCGCATCGAGGTCCGTGGTCAGCTTGAACGGCTTGGTGATGTACTCGTCGCCGACGTCCTTGTAGGCGACGAGCCCGATCCGAATGCTCGCGTCCGGATCGACCTGCTTGATGTGCGACGCGATCGACCACACCGTCTGCTTCGCGCCATCGAGCAAGCCGCCCATCGAGCCCGTGGTGTCGACCGCGAACACGACATCGATCTGATGGCCATCTACGCCGCTGAAGCTCGGGATCGACTCGATCGGCTTCATCTCCTCGCGCTCGGGCGTGGTCAGCTTCTTTCCACCCGTCGTGAGCAGCGCGGCCGCGACGATGGTCGCGGTGGCGAGGGTCGGGATGCCGAAGGAGACGATGCGCTGGCGCGTGATCATGAGTTAGTTCCACGCACGACCCCCGTCGATCGATCTGAGGACGATGCAGGCAACTAGCCGGAACTTGTATGCAAAGCCCGACAATCCTGCGAGCCCAACATCCTCAAGGAGTTGCGGGTGTCGGGGTGGTCACGACCACGGTCGTCTGACGCTTCACGTCGAGCGGCCGGCACACTTTTCCGCCACATAGCCAGAGCCGGATCCGGAGCTTCACCAGGTGATCACCCGTGACGTCGGCCCGGACCGGCACCACGAACCGAGGTACATCCGCCTCGGGATCGACCGCCTCCGGGCGTCCTAGCCGGCGCTTCTTGATCGTCAGCCCGGGGTCGGGCGCGAGATCGATCAGCACCGGACCGTCCTTCGAGACCGAGAAGCCTCGATCGACGGCGATCGTGATCGGCACCTGGATCGTCGCGCCCTGGACGGCCTCGACCTTGTCGGGGACCTTGATCTCCCAGGTCGCCGGCTGGGCGTGGGCGGAACCAGCGATCGAGATCGCTCCGACGACCAGCGCCGCCGCCCGCACGCCGATCACAGGATCTGCGTGGCGAGCTCGGCGAGCTGACTGCGCTCGCCCTTGGTCAGGATCACATGCCCCGCGATCGATTCGTTCTTGAACCGTTCGGCCACGGTGGTGAGCCCGTTGTTCGACGAGTCGAGGTACGGGTGATCGATCTGATACGGGTCACCGGTCAGGATGATCTTCGTGCCCTCGCCGGCGCGCGTGATGATCGTCTTGACCTCGTGCGGCGTCAGGTTCTGCGCCTCGTCGACGATCATGAAGACGTTCGGCAGCGAGCGACCGCGGATGTACGTCAGCGGCTCGATCTCGATGTAGCCGAGGTCGACGAGCTCGGCGTAGCTCCGGCCGTCCTTCTTCTCGCTCTTGGTGATGCCCAGCAGGAGCTCGAGGTTGTCGTAGATCGGCTGCATCCACGGATTCAGCTTCTCCTCGACGGTGCCGGGGAGATAGCCGATGTCGCGCCCCATCGGAAAGATCGGGCGAGACACCAGCAGCTTCGAGTAGATCTGCTCCTCGGCCACCTTCTGCAGGCCCGCGGCGATCGCGAGCAGCGTCTTGCCGGTGCCGGCCTTGCCGACGAGGGTCACGCACTTCACCGAATCGTCGAGGAGCAGATCGAGCGCGAAGTGCTGCTCGCGGTTGCGCGGCTTGATGCCCCACACACCGTCGCGCAGCTTCTTCACGGGGAGCGCCTTGGTCTGCTCCTTGTTCCACCGTGTCAGCGCGCTCTTGCCCGCTTCGTCCTTGAGCGTCAGGTACTCGTTGGCGTGCAGCCCCGGCGCGTCGATCGCGACCGAGCCCTCGCTGAAGAAGGTGTCGATCGTCCCCACCGGCACGACCAGATCGCGGTTGCCCGGATAGAGCTCGTCGATCGAGATCCGCTCGGGCTCGAAGTCGACCGCGTTGAGGCCGTTGACATCACCGCGGATCCGGAGGTTGACGTCCTTGGTGACCAGGATCGTCGGCGTCTTCGGATCCTCGTCGCGAACCTCGAGCGCGATATCGAGGATCCGCTGATCCATCGAGCGCGAGTCCGCCGCGACGTCCTTGGGCGGATTCTTCGACAGCGCGACGCGGATCGTGCCGGTGCCGCTGTCTAGTTTCTGCGCCTTCGACAACCCACCATCGATGCGGTGAGCGTCGAGGAGACGCGCGATCTGGCGCGCGTTGCGCCCGAGCTCGGATTGATCCTTCTTGAAGGTGTCGATCTCTTCGATCACGTAGATCGGGATGATCACGTTGTTGTCGGCGAACGAATAGATCGCGCGGGCGTCGTGCAGGAGGACGTTGGTGTCCAGGACGTAGTTCTTGACCGCCACGCCTGAACCATCCCGCGGACGCAACGCGACAGCAAGAGATCGATGCCGCCGTCTTTCCCCTGGCTACGGAAACGCGTACCCGACGGTAAACATCAGAAGTGGCCGCTGAGCGAGACACCCGCCGTCGTGCTCGAGGCCATGGGCATCACCGTGATCGTTTCCTTGGGCGCGGTGAAGTAGACGACGGCACCGGCGGCGAGCAAGCCGAGCCCGGCGATGCCGAGGACCGTGGCGGTGTCGGCCTTCGAGAACGCCTTGTCGATCGCGTCGCGATCGGCGGTGCTCCGACACACGAGCCGGCCGTTCTCCGACGTGCAGTTCTTCTTGGCCTCGTTGTAGTCGGACTTCGCGCCGAGCCCGAGGACCACGCTGACGCCGAACACGACGACGCCACCACCACCGAGCGCACCCGCGATCAACACGCGCTTGCGTTGGCGGCGCGACACCGGCCCCGGTGGGATCGATCCGCCGGAGCCCGCGCCACTGCGACCGCCGACCCCGCCGACATCGCCGCTATTGTCTCCACCGACCCTGAGGGCCGGGATCTCCACGACGACCGACTTGCCCGCCTCGGCCTTCGCCGACGTGGTGAACGGGTCGCGGCCCGGCGCGGTCGCGGTGATCGTGACGTTGCCTCCGTCGAGGTACTCGATCACCTCGGAGGTGGGGGGCACGCTGCGATCGCCGATCTTGATCGACAGTCCGGACACGCCGGGCTCGGTGACCCGTACGACGACCTTCGCGAGCCGTGGTGCCAGGACATCCGCACGCTGGCGCGCGAGCTTCTGACCGGCGAGCGCACGCTCGAGGTCGCGCTTGAGCTCGGCCGACGCGGGGTCCTTCGAGATCGCGGCCTCGGCAGCCTTCGCACGGCGGCCGTAGTCCTTCTCGGCGTCGTCGAACAACACGTACGCCTTGCGGAGCTGCCCCTCGCGCTCGGCGCACTCGCCGAGGTTGAGCTGCGTCCCTGGCGCCGCCCGGCCCGCCTTCTTGTCGAGCTCGAAGCTCTGCTCGAACTTGCTGCACGCCTCGGCGTACTTGCCGGCCTCCTTGAGGGCCACGGCCTCGGCGAACGACTTCGTAGCGTCGGAGGCGCTGTCCGCGTTCGCGACGTCAAGCGACGCCACGACCACGAGCCAGACCAGCCAGAGCCAGAGGATGTCTCGCACCGCGGGCAGGATCCGCGCACCCGGATCCAGCGTCAAGTCTTGCTATCATCGACCTGGCCGGCACCCCTCCATGAGATCGACCCTGATTGCCCTCGCGCTCGCAACCCTCTCGCAGGTCGCGCTCGCGGACAGAGCCCTCGGCAAGCAGAAGTTCTCCGACGGCAAGGTGAAGTACGCGGCGGGTGACTATCGCGGTGCCGCGGAGCTGTTCGAGGCGGCCTACCACGAGGATCCGGATCCCGCGTACATCTTCAACGTCGGTCAGGCGTATCGCCGCAGCGCCGAGGCGAAGTCCGCCGGGACGTCGCACGAGTGCCAGAAGGCGATGTTCGCGTACAAGAAATTCCTCGCGCAGATGCCCGACGCACCGAACAAGGTCGAGGTCGACGGCTACATCAAGGAGACCACCGCGTGCGCCGGCCCGCTCGCGACGGAGCTGATCGAGCCCGTCCGGGTGAAGCCCGACAAGCCGATCGACAGACCGATCGAGAAACCGATCCCGAGGCCCGTCGAGCACGCGGGTACGTCCACCCTTCAGTGGACCGGCATTGGCGTCGGCGCGGTCGGCGTGCTCGTACTCGGCGTCGGCATCTACTACACGAAGCTCGGCCATGACACCGCGTCGGAGCACGACGAGCTAGTCGTCCAGGTGAAGCGTAACGAGCTCACCGGCGCGCGTCGAGAGGCGGCGCTGACAAGGATCCAAACCCTCGAGAACAAGGGTCCCGACCAGAACACCCGCGCCTACGCAGGCTGGTTGATCGGTGGCGGCCTGGTGCTCGGTGGTGCGCTGCTCTACGTGCTCGGCGAGGCGAAGCCGCAGGAACACGCGCTGGTCGTCGCCCCGTCGAAGGATGGCGCGATGGTCCTCGGCTCGTTCCGCTTCTAGCGCTGGCAGGCCATCGGGTTCTGCGCGCACAGATCGACGCCGGCATCCGGCCTGTTCGGCGGGCGCACGGCCTTCGGCGTCACCTCGACACCGAGCTCGCGACAGCTCGCGGCGATCGTGCGCTTCGCCGCCGGATTCACGATCCTCGCATGCCACCTCTGCGCGCGCGGTTCCTGGCTCGTGCGGCACGCCGCGATCGTGCACGTCGACGCATGCTCGGCACGGAACGCGCGGGTGCACTCGGCGACGACATCCACGAATCTCCGGTCGTCGAACGCGACGACGAGAGGATCTGTTTCCGGCACGGCGGCATCGGGAGGCGTCGCGACGACCGCGGTGGCCACCGCGGCATCGGGCGGCGGGGCGACGACGGCAGCGTCGGGGGGGACGGCAGCGTCGGGCTCGAGCGCAGGCTCGGAGACGGCCTCGGCATCCGCGATCGCGACGACGGCGGCATCCGGTGTCGCCTTGGTTCCGCGCCGCATCAAGGCCCACACGGTGAGCGAACCGAGCAGGGCCGCGATGGCGACGATCGCGAGCAGAGGCCAGCGCCGCGTCGGGGTGGGTGCGGGTTGCGGATCGCTCGACTGCACGAGCGGATAGCCGGCGTGCGAGCCCGACGGATACGCGTGCGCACCGGACTGCGAGCCCGAGCCGTACGTCGCTTGTGGCCCGCTGGTCGGATACGAGTGCTCGCCCGAGGACGAACCAGCGGGTGGAAACGGCTCCTGCGGCTTGTAGCCCTGCGGTCGCGAATCGAGCAACGGTGGGATCGAGCCCCTGGAGTTGCGATTCGGGATGTACGGCGGCGGCGGTGGTGGCACGAACGCGACCGTCTCGGCGCCGGGACGCACCGACGGCTCGACGGTCTGTGCACGCGGCGCCTGCGACGGCATCGCCTGCGCGGTCATCGCCTGCGAGCGCGCGATCAAGCCTCCACTCGGATCGGACGGCACCTCGGCCGGCAGGTGCGCCGACAGATCGCGAACCTTCGCGAGCATGAGGTCGACGGACGCACCTGGTCCCGGGGTGAGCTCGCGCGGCACCGGCTCGCTGGTCACCGTGACGTTGGGCTCCGGCTGCTCGACCTGCACGGTGGTCGCATCCATCTCGAGCCATGGCTCGGGGCGCTGCCCGAACATGTCGCGCAACAAGCGCCCCACCGACGACGCGGAGATCATCACGCCGAGGCGAGGTGCGACCTCCTCGAGCGCCTCGACCAGCTGGTCGGCGGTGGTGTAGCGCTGGTTCGGATCCTTCGACAACAACCGCATCACGATCGCGTCGAGCTCCGGCGGCAGGCCGGGACGACGCGTCGACGGCGGGATCGGATCCTCGGTGACGATCGCCGTCATGTTCTCGAAGTCGCTGTTGCGCTTGTAGAGCCGCTCGACGGTCAACATCTCCCAGAACACGATGCCGAGCGAGAACAGATCGCTGCGGCGATCGAGCGAGCCACCGCGGCACTGCTCCGGCGACAGGTACGCGATCTTCCCCTTCACCGTGCCAGACCGCGTCTCCTGCACGCGGTTCTCGGCCTTCGCCACCCCGAAGTCGACGACCTTGACGCTGCCCTCGTAGCTGACCATCAGGTTCGACGGCGAGACGTCGCGATGCACGATGCCGAGCGGCTTGCCGTCGTGACCGATGCGTTCGTGCGCGTGATGCAGACCGGCGGCGGCACCGGCGATCACCGTGACGATCACGTTGAGCGGGAGCTCGCGACGCAGCGACCGGGCGCGATGCAGGAGTCCGCGCACGGTCTCGCCGTGGACGTACTCCATCGTGAAGAAGTAGGAGTCGCCGAGCTTTCCGATGTCGTAGACCTGCGCGACGTTCGGGTGCTGGAGCTGCGACGCGAGCCGCGCCTCGTCGAGGAACATCTTGACGAGCTGCACGTCATTCGCGCGATCGCGCAGGATCCGCTTGAGGACCACGTAGCGCTCGACGCCGGTCGTCCCGATGCCACGCGCCAGGAAGATCTCGGCCATCCCTCCAGTCGCGAGGCGCGCCAGGATCTCGTAGTTATTGGCCGTCGAGCCGACCTCGGCCACCCCGGTCACGAGAAAGAAATTGTACCGGGTTTCGCGTCGGGATCCCGTGATCGCGCGCTTTCTACGTGATTTCGTGAGGTCAGCGGCCGAGTAGGACTAACGCGGACATCTACTTCCGGCACGCGAGCAGGTCGGTCGCGCAGACGTCCTTGATCGGGTGCCCCACCTGCTTGCACTTGAGGAGGGCGAACTCGCGCTGCTTCGGAAGCACGTTGCGGTACCAGTCCTGCGCTTGTCGCGCACGTGCGCGACACGCCGCGAGCATGCAGACCATCGCGATCTCGCCATCCGCACCGAGCTCGTCGCATGCGAGGACGATCTCCTTGTAGCGGCTCGCGCGAAACGCCGTGTTGAGATCGACCTTGGTGCGGAGCTTGCTGCGTCTTGGCTTCGCATCCTCGGGCACGTCGACCGCGTCCGCCGGACCGATCGAGGCATCGACGGCCTCGGAGGCATCGAGCTCGGCATCCGCCGCGACGACCACCGCGGCATCCTCAATAACAGCTGCATCCGGCGGCGCGATCACGCTCGCGTCCGGTGTGGTCGCGACGATCACGACCGAGTCCGGCGTCGTCGGGGTGCCCGGGCGATCGCTGCCTCGCACCACGAGCACGAGCAACACCAGCACGACCCCGAGCACCAGACCGCTGAGCACCCACCACTTCAGCCGACTGACGTCACCGTGTGCCGGCGGCGGCCAGCGCGGCACCTGCGGTCCCGCCACGTAGCCTTCCGACGGTGGAAGCTGAGGACCGCTGGACGGCGGCTGAGGAAGCGGCGGCAACATCGGCTGCGGCAATGACGGGGGCAACTGCGTCCCGAGCGGCGCGGTCGGATCGCCCGCGGGCGGCAACCGGCCGAACGATCCGCGGTTGATCGGTCCCGTCAACGGGGGTGATTGATCGAGATGGAGCGACGGCAACGTCCCCACCACCGTCGCCGGTGTGATCGGTGCGGACGGTCGTGGGTTCGGCCAGGACGGTCGTGGGAGTAGCGCCGGCAGTCCCGCACCGATCACCGTCGGCTCGGGAGGGAGCTCCGGCATGTGGCGCGTCGAGCCGCGGAACACCGGATCGGGCTCCAGGATCTCCGTGCCCGGATGGTTCTCCGGGATCAGCTCGGTCGACGCGCGGGTCGCGGGGCGCCGTGGAGGCACCGATGGCGCGCGGCCGAGCGACGCGATCTCGCGGGTCGCATCGGTGTGGCTGACCGGGCGATCGAACGAGGCCTCGCCGGTCGTCGAGAACCGATCCAGGTTCGGGAGCTTCGTGCGCGTCGACACGTCGGTATCGCCGAACGACGCCACCGAGAACACCGTCGTCAGCTTGTGCTCGACGGTGTCGACCGAGGGATCCTCGTCGTGGGTCTCGAGATCGCCGGGGATCGGCGTGGCGGTGACGTTGATGGTCTCGTGGTGTGCCATCCACGGCTCGACCGGCGCGCCGAACATCTCGCGCATCAGCTTCGAGAGCTGGCTCGGCGAGGTGTTCGACCGTGTCGTCGTCGACACCAGCTCGATCGCCTGCAGCACGTCGCGCGCACTCTGAAGCCGTTCTTGGACCTCCGTCGCGAGCAGCTTGCTGACCAGCCGATCGACCTCGTGTGGCAGATCCTCGCGATACTCCGACGCGAGGGGCACCTCCTCGGTCGCGATCGCGGCCATCGTGCTGAACGGACTCTCGCGCTTCCACAGCCGCTTGCCGGTCAGCATCTCCCACGCGACCACGCCCAGCGAATAGAGGTCGCTGCGCGCGTCGAGCTTCTGCAGCCGGCACTGCTCCGGCGACAGGTAGCCAACCTTGCCCTTGATCTCGCCCGCCTGCGTCTCCGGGCGACCGACCATCTGCGCCTTCGCGACGCCGAAGTCGACGACCTTGACGTGGCCGTCGTAGCTCACCATCAGGTTCGACGGCGAGATGTCGCGATGGACGATGTCGAGCGGCTTGCCGTTATTGCCGGTGCGCTCGTGTGCGTGCGACAGCCCGGCGGCGGTGCCGAACAGGATCGACAGGACCGCATCGACCGGGAGCTGGGTGTGGTGCTCGTCGGCCTTCTCGATCAAGTCCTCGACGGTGACGCCGTGGACGTACTCCATCGTGAAGTAGTACGAGGCCCCGAGCCGGCCGATGTCGAACACCTGCGCGATGTTCGGGTGGCGCAGCTGCGCCGCGAGCCTCGCCTCGTCGAGGAACATCTGCACGAACTGGGTGTCGGCCGCCCGCTCGCGCGCGATCCGCTTGAGGACGACGTGGCGGCCCTTCGTGGCACCCTCACGCAGCGTGCGCGCGAGAAACAGCTCCGCCATCCCACCCTCGGCGAGCTTCGACAGGATCTCGTAGTCGTTCGCGGAGGACGTGGCGGCAGATCTTAGCGCGGGTTTGCATGGGTCGTCGGTGAGACGATCACGATGCCTTCTTGGACTTCGCGGCCTGGGCTTCTTGCCAGGTCACCACGCGATTCCGGCCGGTGTGCTTCGCGTGATAGAGGGCGAGGTCGGCGCGCTCGATCAGCACCGCGCGGTCGCGACCGTCGTCGGGGAACACCGACACACCGACCGACTCGGTGACCGACAGCGGCCCCTTCTCGGTCTCGACGACGACCTTGCTGATCTCGATGCGGATGCGTTCGGCGACCGCCTTGGCCTGGGTGACGTCGACCCCGTCGAGCAACACCGCGAACTCCTCGCCGCCGTAGCGGCACGGGATGTCGATCTTGCGCGGCACCTCCTGGAGCACGCGGGCGACGCGGCGGAGCACCTCGTCGCCGACCGGGTGACCGTAGCCGTCGTTGACCTTCTTGAAGAAGTCGACGTCGCACAGCAGCAGCGCGACCTTGTGGTTGTGGCGCTGGGCGCGCTGGATCAGATCCTCGAAGCGCTCCTGGAACGAGCGGTGGTTGGTGAGACCGGTGAGGCCGTCGGTCGTCGCCATGGTCTCCATCTGCTTGTAGAGGAAGCCGTTCTGGAGCGAGACCGCGACCTGGTTCGCGATCACGGCGAGCATCTCGCGGACGTCCTTCGAGAACCGCTTCTCGGTGCGGGCCGCGAGCGCCATCGTGCCGATCGCCTCGTCGGCGACGAGCAGCGGGAGCACGAGGAGGGACTTGGCCTCGTCGAGCTTGATCTTGCGCGTGTAGATCGGCGCCGAGACCTCGCGCGGCTCGCCGTTCGCCGGCAGGTAGTGGCGGTTCTTGACCACCATCGACGCGAGCCCCGCGTTGTCCTTGAACTCGAGGTCCTTCATCTTGTCGTCGAACAGCCCGGTGCCGCCGTCGTTGACGCGGATCGCGGCGATCTTGTGCTTGCCCTTGTCGCGCTCGTACATCGCGATCGCGGCGGCGTCGTACTCGACGATCGCCCCGGCGGCATCGAACGCGGTCTCCATCACCTGCTCGGGCGTCAGCGCGCGGCCGAGCATCGCGGTCGCCTGATAGAACCGCTCGTGCTCGTACTTCGCGCGCTCGACGGCGCGGAACACCTGCTCGGCCTGGACGACGCGCAGCACCTGGTGACCTGCCTCGGTCAGCATGTCGCGATCCGCCTCGACGAACACCGCCGTGCGATCGGCGGCGAGGATGCCGCGCAGGTGCCCGTTCTCGATGATCGGCACCGCGACCAGGGCCGCACCGGGTGCCCCCGGCGCGTAGTACGGCAGCTGGCCCGGCTTGGTGAGTGGATGGAGGATCGGCTGGCGATCGCGGATCACCGCGCCGAGGATGCCGGCCGACGGGAGCCGCGGCGTCTCGACGATGTCGTCGGCGTCGGACACCACGTCGCGCAGGTTGACGTGATCCTCGTCGTCGAGCCACATCAGCGCGACGGTGCGCGCGCCGAGCGAGCGCTTGAGCGTCGACAGCATCCAATCCGCCGAGTCACTGATCATGCCGACGCCACCGATCGTCAGCAGGCGCTCTTCTTCTTCGCGCGCGCGAGGGGCGCGGCTGCTCGGTCCGAGGGGCGCCGCGATCAACCGGTAGTCGCGGGCGGAGTCGCGCAGCGAGAGTAGCTCGTCCTCGAGCCGCGCGGTACGGCGGCGGCGGTAACGTGCGATCAGCCCGCGCAGCAGCAGCACGTGGGCGAGCGCGGCCCCGCCCAGCACGCCGGCGTGGATCGAGGCGGCGAGGATGGTCGCGCCCGACAGCCCGGTGCGGAGGAGGAGAGCGACCTCGAGCAGCAGCGCGATCGACACCGTCGCGACCGCACCGGTGCGGTTGAGCACCGACGCCGAGAACGCGACGAGCCCGTAGAGCAGCGGATAGGCCGGCGAGTCGAGCCCGCCGGTGACGGCGATGATCAGATGACACGCGGCGGCGAGCGTCAGCACCAGCTCGAGATCCGCGAGGTCGTCGGCGGCCGACAGCCACATCGAGACGCGTTGCGCGCGCGCCGACGGCGCGACGAACTGGATGCGGCGGATGATCGCGGAGAGTGCGAGCACGGAGATCCCGACCGCGACGATCGACATCCCGAGGCTCGGGTGCTTCGACAGGAGCGCCGCCCCATCGACGCCACCGACCGCGACCACACCACAGGCGAGGATGCCGGCCACGGCCCCGAGCGAGACCTTGGCGGCGCGGCGGATCGCGGTCCGAACCATCAGCGTTCTCACGGCGTCACCCCCTGCACCCGGATCACGAGCTCGTTCGGATACACCATACCGAGGTCCGAGCGGGCGCGATCCTCGACGGCGCTGACGTCGGACTGCAGCGCGCGGATCTGGCGAACCAGCTGCGCGTTCTTGTCCGTCAACTCGTGCGATTCCTTGGCGAGCTCGTCGAGCTGGACCTGGAGCTTCGCGGCGCGCGGGTCGCGACGCAGCACCTCGCCGGGCAGGTAGCCGATCGCGACGGCGACGACGACCGCGAGGACAAGCCGAAACGCCCAGCGCCGGAACGCAGGCGGAACGTGCATATCAGCAACCCTCGACACGTTGTACGAAGGTACGGATCGGCGACCAAGACGCGAGTTTTTGGCGGGGCTTCCGCCACACATTTACGGTGTGCCGCCGGAGAACGTCGGCTCGTCACGCGTTCGTCGAAATCTGATGCAATTCCGCAGGCCCTGTGTAGGCTCCGACCCACATGCTGGGGAGACGATTGATCGCTGTCTCGGTCGTCACGTGCGCCGCTTGCGGTGGCAGTGACGATCCCTCCATCGACATCACCTGCGCGGACGGCACCAGCGGTGCGCTGAGCGCGGGTGGATCGGTCGTGGTGGAGTCAGGCGGCGCGGACCTGAACGGTGCCTCGATCGGGGCCCAGGCGGCCACCACGATCCCGACCGGTGACGTCGCCATCGCCTGTGCCGACGACATCGCGCCGGCCGGCTTCACGCCGCTCGGTCCCGCGGTCGCGTTCGGCACCGAGGGGACCTGGTCGGATCGCGCGTTCGAGCTGACGCTTCCGTACAAGGCCGCGCGGCTCCCCGAGGGTGCGGAGCGCCGGCACGTGCGCATCGTCGCGAAGCGGTTCGGGCAAGACGCATTCTTCCCGCTGGTGACGAACCGCAAGATCGATGACGAGGATCGGTTCGCGTCGCGCATCACGTTCCGCGCGGGTGAGCTGACCACGTATCAGGCGGTCGTCGCCGAGACCGCGGGCCAGGCGGTCACCGAGAGCTTCAAGTGGAACGCCACCATCGGCATCTCGATGGGCGGCAACGCGGCGATGTCGCTCGCCACGCGCAACACGGATCGCTTCGATGCGGTCGCCGATCTCGGCGGCGAGCCCGGCCCGTCGATGCGCTACACGCTGGCGATGGTGCAGCGGTACACGTTCGGTGGCTTCTGCACCGCGGCCGATCAGGCGGCGGGCAAGGGCGCGATCGGCACGCTGTGTCCGAACACGAGCACCAAGGGTGATCAGTTCGAGATCGAGTCCGACTTCGAGCACATGCTGTTCCAGGACGGCGACGGCGTCGGGCTGACGCTGCAGCGCTCGCTCTACATGCGTGGCATCCGCGACATGGCGCGCGCGATGTCCAACCCGGCGAACTACAACATCGAGAACCCGTACACGCCACCCGGCGTGCCGCTCTCCGAGATCGCGAAGCTGCCGTCGGAGCGCTGCACGGCAGAGACCTCGATCAAGCTCGCGAACTTCTTCGATCGCGAGTTCAACCCGGATGGCAGCAAGCAGGTGATCACGTTCTGCGACGGCGGCGATACCCGGCCGAACCTCGGCGTGTTCGATCCCAACGGCACGCACGACGACCCGGCCGAGCTGCTCCTCGCGGTCGATCTGAACGGGAATGGTTTGCGCGATGCCGGCGAGCCGGTGGTCACGAACGCGTTCGAGCCGTACGAAGACGTCGGCACCGACGGGCTCGCGGATGTCGACGAGCCTGGCTACGACGCGGTCGCGAACCCCGATCCGAACCACGACAACTTCCACTGGCAGCGCAACCCGCGCGGCACCGAGGGCAACGAGGACTTCGACGCCGGCGAGCCCTTCGAAGACGTCGGCATCGACGGTGTGGCACAGACCTGCCAGCAGGCGATCGGCGTCTCCGGTTGCTACGACTTCGGTGAGGGCGACGGCAAATGGACGCTGTCTCCGAACGTGCAGCGCTGGTACGACCACGACGCCGTCGAGCGCGTCGCAGCGCTGAGCGAGGTCGACAAGAACCACATGCGGTTCTGGTTCGACGCAGGCATCCGCGACTTCTTGAACAACTCGGTCTCGGTCAACACCGTCGGCGGCCAGCTCGCCGGCGTGCACGGCCTCGACATGGGCATGTACGAGAACTTCCTCCCGCTCGTCGGCGACGGCACCGAGTCCACGTTCGACTTCACGACGGTGCCGTGGAGCGAGGTCCAGCGGCACGTCTACCTCCGGTACGGCGATCCCGACGCGACCGAGACCAAGATCGGTCAGGGCGACGGCCGCCACGTCGGCACACCGGTCCAGATCATCAACCGCGTCCAGACCGCGTTCGCGTGGCTCGACAAGCAGTGGCCGGACGGCGATCGCGACGACACGCTCGACGGTGGCACGCTGATCAAGGATCTGACGTTCGTCTCGCCCACCACGGGTCGCGACAGCCCGTTCGGGTTGTTCCTGCCGCCCGGCTATGACGCGCCCGGCAACGAGGCCAAGCGCTACCCGGTCGTCTACTTCTTCCACGGCTACGGCCAGGAGCCGCAGGATCTCGTCGATCTGTCGGCGGTGTTCGCGAACTACATGCTGTCCGAGCAGCCACTCGAGTACCGGTTCCAGAAGTTCATCATCGTCTACGTCGACGGTCGTTGCCGTCCGCAGCGCGATGGCGTGCCGGTCGATCCCACGGGCGATCTCTGCGAGGGCGGCACGTTCTATCTCGACGCGCCGCTCGGCGGCACCGCGCGGATGGAGCAGAACCTGCTCGACCTGATGGATCACATCGACGCGACCTTCCGCACGAAGGCGCCGGCCGACGCGTCGGTCGTTCCGTAGTCGTTCACGAGCCCGATCTGAACGTGATCGGATAGCGCACGTCGGTGACGGCCCGTTGATCCGGGATGCCGGCGCGTTGCGCAGGAAACTCGATGCTCTTGATCACGGTGGAGACGCACGAGGCGACTGCGGGAGACACACCACTCGTCTCGACGGTCGAGACGTGACCGTCGAGCTGGATCAGGAAGTGGATGTCGACGCTGCCGCGGAGCGTGTCGTTCGCGAGCAGCTCCTTCTCGTAGCAGTACTGGATCTTGGAGAGCTGGCGGCGGATGTAGCGGCGGACCACAGCCTTGTCGAGACCGCCATCCCCGATCACGCACGGAGCCGGCCCCGCGCAGGGAATCACTCTCGGATAGCCACCTTCGCGTAGCTGCGTCCTGCCCGTGCCCGACGCGCCCGGCGAGTGACCACCCCAGTGATCGCCGATGCTCTGCCCGTTGCTGATCGTGCCGTAGCGACCGACGCCGATGATGCCGTCGCAGTTCGCTCCCGCGCACCCCGCGCTGGTGGACAGACCGCTGCGCCCGAGCCCGAAGCTACCGCTCGCCTCCCCGGTACCGCCGTACAACGGCGCCTGGACGTAGAGCTCGTCGAAGCCCGCGCTAAAATTGGCGGTGCTCGTCAGGTGGCCGACGCTCGACGCGATCGCCGCTGTCGAACCGAGGATGCCGGCGGTGCGCGCCGCTTCGATCGCTTGTTGCTTGGTGGTGACTGCTGGAATCGGCCCCTTCGCGAGGCGCATATGGCCAGGCTCCTTCGTGGTCTCGCCGCCGGCCTTGCCCTCGAGGCCCATGGTCGGCTGACCGCCGCCGTCGAGCTCGTAGTCAGGGGAGTCGCCGATCTCCCACTCAGTGGGAGCACCAACGATCGCCTTGACGTTCGCGAACCTGGCGATCGGCTTCGGCGGTTCGCGCACCGCGAGCTCCGGTGGCTGTTCGGTGGCGACACTCCACAGCAACAGATGCGCGGCGAGCGAGACCGCGACGTACCCGAGACTTCGACGGTCACCAACGGAGCTCGCGAGCACGTGCTTCTTCGGAGCTTGCGTGCGTCGTGCGGAGACCTCGGCGAGACCGCGTTTGACGTGCGACCACTCGGTTCCGACGGCGGCGGCGAGGCCTTCGACCTGCGTTCCAAGGGGTTCGAAGCGATGCTCGAGGGTGGTCTCGCCGAGCCTGACCACGATCTCCACCACATCGCGCATGAGGGTCCGACAACCGGCCCTGACGAAAGTTCCGGCCTGTTACTGGGTGATCAGCGCGAGCGAGCCAGGTCCGCGTGCCCACACGCGATCGAACTGATCGACCGCGAGGTCCAGGGTGCGATCCTCGGCGAGGCCGCGGCGGGTATCGACCCGGCGGAGCCGGCTGCCATCCCACACCGCGATGCCGCGATCGGTGGCCATCCACACCTGACCGGTCCGCGTGGCGACCACGTCATCGACCGCAAAGCCGAGTGGTGGTGGTGTCTCCCAGCTCTTGCCATCGAACCGCAGCGCGCCGTTCGGCGTTGCCGCGATCACGCCGCCCTCGACGATCGACAGCGAGCGTACGCCGCGCAGCGCTTCGTCGTTCCAGCTCTCGAGCTTGCCGTTGGCGAGCCGGCTCACGCCGTCGGCGGTCGCGAACCACGCCTCGCCGCCGCGCACGTCGGCGCCGAGGATGGCGGTCGGGACCGGCAACCTGCCGCCCGGACGGTGCATGACGACGCGGCTGCTCGCGACGTCGACGATCGCGATGCCGAACGTCTTCCACTCGCCGGCGTCGCGATCGCGCAGCCCGATCCACAGCGAGCCCGACGCCGCGAAGCGCGCGAAGCTGATCGACGGCTCGTCGGTGCCCGTGGTGAGTATTACCTTGTCGAGCAGCGTCCACCGGCCGTCCTCGATCCGCGACAACTGGATCGCGCTCTCGCCCTCGGCGCGATGCAGTGCGTAGATGCCACCCGCGGGATCGCGCACGATCGCGAGCGCGATCTCGTCGGGGCCGCGCGGCGCGAAGCGATCGCCGTTCCAGTGCCACGCCTGGCGCGTGCCAGTGGCGAGCCAGCAATCGTTCTGCTTGCTGCACGCGACCGACAGCGCGGTGGCGTCGAGGAACATCTGGCGACGGCGCAGCCACGCGCGCGGGCGCTGATCGCCATCGCGGTAGCGCGCGGTGCCGAGCTCGCGGGTGCCGATCAGGAGCTGATCGTCGACCGATGCGAGGGTCACGGCGCCGGGCGGAACTTCGACATCGACGGGCTCGATCGACCACGGGGTCGGCTTGGCCTTGCCGCTCACCGCGACCAGTCGCATGCCATCGCGCGACAGCGGCCGCACGAGCGACGCATCGGTCGGGACCACGCGATAGATCTTCTCGCCGGCCATCACGACCGCGCCGAGCCCGCGGCGCGCCGCGGCGTCCCACTTGACGTCGGGCAGCGCGCGATACGTGGTCCACGTCATCGCCTTGCCGACCGCGAGCAGGTCGCGGCCGGTGTCGTCGGCGCCGATCACCAGCATCTGCGCGTCGGGCAACTCCACCATCAACCGCGGATCGACGATCGCGCAGCCCTCGGCCGCACCGATCGTCACGACCTCGCCGGTCGGCTTGCGTGCGACGAGCCCGGTCTTGGTCGCGGCCCACAACCAACCGGCGCTGTCTCGCGCGAGCGCGTTGACCGGCGCGGTGACGCCACTCGCCGACCAGGTGCCATCCGAGGCTACCTTGATCAGCCCGTGCGCGGTGCCGAGCCAGACGCCGCCCTCGCTCGACGGTGCGATGCTCGCGCCTTCGGCGGCCAGCAAGGCGAACTCGATCCCGAGGCTCGCCGGCGGCAGCAACGGCTGGAAGACATCCGCGGCGACGTCGTAATGGCCGAGGCCGCGATCGGTCAGGATCCACACCCAGCGGCGATCGATATCCGGCGTCAGCGCGACGATCTGCCCGTGGGCGCTGACCGGCAGCACCCTGCCCTCGGCATCCCAGCGCTCGAGATCCCCGTCGGTCGCGACGAACACGAACTTCCCGGCCGACGCGAGCATCCGCACCGGCGACGGCTCGGTGAACACCCGCACGCGGACCTTTCCCGTGAGTGTGCTCGGCCGATCCGGTGGCGGTCGACAGCCGACCGCGGCAACGACGAGCAAACCGAGGACAGTTCGTCTCATCGCGCCTCGACGGTAGCCTACAAACCCTCCAGTTTCGAGCGTGTTAACTTCCGGGCATGGCTCGTCAACGACGTGGAGGCTTCTCCCCTCCGGAGCTGCGCGGCACGCTCGGCACCCTCCTCCGCACCACGCTCCAGCAAGCCGGCGTGGTGCGTGAGGCGCTGGAGCGTGGTGCGCGCGAAGGCCGATCGCGCCTCGATGGCCTGCGCACCGATCTGCGATCGTCTCGTCGACGCACGGAGGCTCTCGCCGAGCTCGGGGAGATCGTCCTCGACCTGATCCAGCGCGGCGAGATCGACGTCGACGAGCTGCCCGAGGCGCGCCCCATCATCGAGCACATCGCAGAGCTCGACGCCGACGAGTCGCCTCGCGATGCCGAGCGCGACAGCGCACCGACCGTGGCGCCGCCGAACCGCAGATCCAGATTCGACGATCGTCCAAGCGCGGACGACGGCACGGTCTCGGCCACACGCTGGAAGCCGCCGACTCGGCGCGACAAGCCGACCCGGGTCTGGAAGCCGGGCGCCGAGGCTGCGCCGCCGGTCGACGAGCTCGCGCCACCCACCGTGCCCGGTCACAAGAAACCCCGCGATCCCGAGCGCAAGGGCGGCATCTCGTTCGGGAACGACGAGGACGACGCCGACCTCGCCGAGTACATGAACCCGGACGACGTCCCCAAGAAGGACGAGCAATAACGAGGTCACCGTGCGGGCTTGGTGGGACGCGGCTTGACAGCTCCCCAAAGCACCAGTAGAAACCGGGCTCCCAAGGGGTCATAGCTCAGCTGGGAGAGCGCGTGAATGGCATTCACGAGGTCAGGGGTTCGATCCCCCTTGACTCCACTTAAGCGGGTTTCGGCGGGTTTCGGCGGGTTTCGGCGGGTTTCGGCGGGTTTCGGCGGGTTTCGGTCACGCCATCGGCGTTTGCACCAGCCACGTGGCTGCGGCACATGAACGCTACGATGCGCGCATGGCGCGGATGACCAAAGAGGAGATCAGCGCGTTGATGGACGCGGGGTTTCCGGACTGGCGATCGTTCTCCACGATCGAGTCGGTTGGGGAGCGCGACCTGGTGCTGCGCATGCCGTTTCGCACGCAGCTCCTCCGTGCAGGCGGCACGATCTCGGGCCCCGCCATGATGGCACTCGCGGACACCGCAGCGTACTTCCTCACGCTCGCGCAAGCGGGTCCCGTCGTGGCGGGCGCCGCGACGGCGAACCTCGACATTCACTTTCTCTCTCGTCCCCCCCGTCGACGTGATTGCTACGGCGACGCTGTTGCGCCTGGGTCGCCGTCTCTCCGTCGCCACGGTCGATCTGAGGTCGAGCAACGATCTCGTCGCGCACGCGACCGTGACGTACGCGCTCCCTCCGATGCCGAAGTGATCTCGATCCGCGTCGTGCACGGGCGCCTCACGGTCGCGCCGCCTCGTCGGCGCTGACGAAGGATCGCGCCGACGAGGCGCTGTCCCCGCGAGGAAATGCGGCGAGGTATCGGCGTGCGGCCTCGCGACCTATGTCGGGACGCGACAGTCGAGTCGCGAGCTGGAGGGTGTAGGCGAGCGCACGCTCGCGGGTGGGGCACCTCGGGATGGCCGCGTGCTCGAGCACCTCGAACGCACGCGACGGCAGGGCGAGCTGGTCAGCGTAGAGCCGTGCCGCACGCAACCCAGCGATGCACGCATCGTCGAGATCGGCGGATCGCAGTGCGCGTTCGTAGGCCGCGACGGCCAGGGCATGAGCTCCGAGTCCGCGATGCGCGTCGCCCTCGAGCACGTGCCACTGGTTCACCCGCGCGAGGTCCCGGGCTGCGGCGTGCTTGCCAGCCGCGAGCAGCGCGACCACCTGTGCCCGCTCGATCTGCGGAACAGGGTCGTCGTGGGCAGGCGTCGGGTCCGTCCGCGTGGTCGCGTTCTGGGTGGGCCGTACGGGCACGACAGGAGTGGGACGCGTCGCCGTCGGGGCTTGGCCCAGTGTCGGGCTGGGCGGGACCGTCGCGTCGCGTGTCGGGTCCGGCGGGTTCGCGCGCGTTCGCGAACCATCGCGAACGACCTGCTCATCACCGCGCGCTGCGATCCGCATGCGCGCTCGCTCGGCGCCCAGCTCGCCGAGTGGGTCGCCGGAGATCGCCGTGACACCGCCATCGGGGCCTAGCTGGCTGCCGGCCGGAAGCGGGTGGTCGGTGCCGCCCTGACGTACCCGCACGTGGCCCTCGTAGACGCGAACCGTCGTCTCACCTGCCGCGACGTCGACAGAGAACACCGTGCCGGTCACGACGATGTCCGTGTCCGGTGTGTGGACCACGAACCGCTCATTGGCGGCCAGCGGCCGGACGTCGAACAGCGCGGTCCCATGGGTGATCCGGATCGCGCGCTGCAAGGCGGTCGCCTCGGTGACGTCGAGCTGGGTACCGGCCACGCTCGCGATCCGATCGCCGGTTGGTAGCACGAGCTCGCTCGGCGCCAGCGGCAACGGTCCCGCGGCCGGACGGGTGACGAGCCACAGCGCGATCGCCGCCGCGGTTGGAACAGCGAGCCAGGCGAGCCACCTGGTCCAGCGCCACGCGTGGTCGGGGGCCTGTTGGCTGTTGGTCGCGCGCTGCTGGAGCGCGAGCTCGACCATGCGGTGTGCGCGGTTGGGATCGAGGCGAGGCGGCAGCTCCGCGCGCGCGACCTCGATCGCGCGATCGAGGATTGGCTTGGCACTCACGAGCGACCTCCGATCCAGCTGAGGTTGTGATCGGTGCGCAGCCGTTCGGTCACCGTGTCACGCGCGCGGCGCAGGCGCGAGCGCACCGTCGAGGCGCGCTCGCCCAGCACCGCGGCTGCCTCGGTCGGGGTCATGCCCTCGAGCTCGCACAGTACGAAGGTGAGCCGGCGCCGGGTCGGGAGCTCGTCGAGCGCGCGGTAGAGCGCACGTAGGAGCTCGCGGTGTGCGAGGCGTGATTCGGGATCGATCTCGTCGGGCTGTGGCGGCACGAGCTCGAGGGAGACCTCGGGGTCCCGGCGGCGTTTGAGTGCCTTGCTCGCGACGCGGATCGTGATCCGGTAGGCGAACGTGTCGATCGCGGAGTCGCCACGAAAGCGTGGGAGGGCGCGCGCGATCTCGATCAGCGCGTCCTGGGTGACGTCGTCGAGAGCGGCGCCTGGACCGAGCAGGCGGTGCAGCCAACGCCGAACCTTGGGCAGCAAGGCGACGAGCGCGTCGGCGTCGGCGCTACCTGCGGGCTCGCGTTGGCGCATGCGCAACATCACAGCGGGAGTTCGAGCCCCAAGGTTCCGTTTGGAGTGATCGCCAGCTGCTCGCCGTCGAACTGCATGAGGTCCGCGCCGCCGCGCACGTAGAACGTGCCGAGCGACGTGGTGTATCCGAGCCCGAGGAACGCGCCACCACCAAACCCGACCTTCGCCGAGCTGTCCATCTGACACGGGTCGCTACACTCGCTCTTGGCGTCGCGGATCACGGCGGCGACCAGCCCGCGCAGCCCGAGCTCGAGACGAACGCCCGTGCGTTGGCCCCACGTTCGCGAGGCCTCGATCGACCCCGCCCACGCCACCGCCTGGTCGGGGATCCGCGCGGTGTGCCCGATCAGCGCGATCCGCCCGTGCGGGCTGGTGGTGCGGCCGACGCCCGCATGCGCGGCGAAGATCCCGTACGGCGCGACCAGCC
>JANNBP010000472.1:0-1870 GCA_031385555.1 Deltaproteobacteria bacterium
GCGTCGGCCATGCCCTGGATCGCGTACTGCTCGTCGCGCGTCCTGTTCTCCTGGAGCTGGAACACCGTCTGCTGGATCTGATCGGCCTTGAGCGCGGCGTCCTGCGCCTCTTGCGACGAGGTCTGATCCTTCTTGTCGTCCTCGCGCATGTCGTTCTCGATGCCGGCGATGTCCATCTCCTCCTTGGAGAAGCCGGCGAGCGACATCGCCCACTTGCCGACCAGGTTCATCACCCACTTCTGCGCGCTACCGATCCATCCGCCGATGCGACCGATCGTCTGGTTGTAGAGCCACCCGAGCACGCCCTCCTTCGGCGGTGGGGACTGGAGCTTCGCGCCCTCGCTGTTGATCCGATTGACCGACGTGCTTGCGCGGCTCTGCTGCGCGCCCATCTGATCGCGCTGCTGCCCGGCTTGCTGCGTCTGTTGCAGCCCGCGCTGCGTGTTCGCCTGACCTTCTTGCGCGTCGGTCTGGACGGCCATCGCGCCGAACCGCATCTGCCCCGCGCTGTTGGTCGCGCCCTGAAACGCGGTGCGGACCTGCGCCGACAGCTCGGGTCCCGCCTGCGTCTCCGCCATCTCGTACTGACGCTGCGTGCGATCCGTGGTGCCCTGGATCGGCCCCTTCGCGGCCTCGAACGCCTCGATCTGGCTCGGCCACATCTGGACCTTCGAGAGGTCCGAGCCAGCGGCTTGCGGCACGTTCAACCGACCACCGTTCGCCGACGGCGACGAGCTCGACGTCCCACCGGCGCTCGCGCGTGGCTGCTTGACGTCGGCCTGGAGCTGCGACGCGCCGAAGCCGATCTTGAAGCCGCCGGTGTTGACGAGCAGGATCGAGATCAGTGCGCGGCGCATCAGCACGAGCCGCGCCCCTCGCATCTGATTCGCCGCCGTGAACGGGATGGTCTCGCGCGCCGCCGTGATCCGGCCGCCGACGCGCAGCTGGCGATTGACTCCGATCAGGCCCGCGTTGACCTCGGCGTTGAGCACGGTCCGCGGCACCGTCTGCCCCGCGAGGTTGCGACCGGTCAGCCCCCGGACGCCACTGCCCGCCGCCGCCGGCTTCATCATGTTCGCGATGCCGCGCACGTTCGCGCCGAGCGTCCACGGCTTGAGCGCCGGCGTGATCATCCGCGTGAACTCGCTGCGGAACGACGACACGAAGGTATTCGCGCCGCGCGACAGCCCCGCACCGATGCCGGCGCTGACCGCCATCACGGCGACCTGCACGCCGATCGACACCACGTTCGCGCCGAAGTCGTTCGCTTCCTTGTGCAGCAGCGCCGCGAACCGCGCTCTCGCTGCCGGATCCTTCGAGTTCCGCGCCCGGACGATCAGGATGATCATCTGGATCACGCCGAGGATCGTGTCGATGATGTCGGTCAGCAGCTTGATCGCACCGGCGACCATCGCGACTTCCGCCGCGATCGCCGCGATCGCACCGAGCGCGATCCCGCCGATCACCGTCTCCGACAGGATCAGCGCGAGCGCACCGGTCACCAGTGCCGCGAGCCCCGCCCACGCACTGACCACCGACGCGATGTCGCCGATGATATGGACGACGCCGCGCAGACCTTCGATCCACGCCTGCGCCGTATCCGCCCACGAGGTGCCGCCGCGATACGCGTTGGTCGAATAGATCTGACCGAAGTGATCCTGGAACGCGTTCTTCGCCGTGAACGTCTCGACCAGCGTGTTCCACACGCCGTTCGGCTGAAACGAGAACTGCAGCGCCTGCACACGCAGCGCATCGACGCCCGCGACCGCCCGCGCATAGCCCGCCTTGAGCGTGGGATCCGCGCGGGTCTCGAGCTCCTGCTTGACGCGATCGTCGAGGCTGACGGCCGATGTCGGCGAGCCCGTGGTAC
>JANNBP010000521.1:0-4843 GCA_031385555.1 Deltaproteobacteria bacterium
GGCCACATTTCTCGCGGCTCGTAACAGGCAGTGGCGTGGCAGTGGCTACTGCCTCGTCGGAGGGAACCGCAGCGATCATCGCTGCTTCAGTTGTGCGAGGGGGGGGCTCGAACCCTGATGCGACCTCGCGAGAAACTCCAACTTCTCGCGACCCTGTAATGACCACGCGGGGTTGCATCAACGGTTCGTCCCGGTGTGTCTGCCGTGATCCGGCGTGATCTGCCCGAGCGTGGCAGCCACGTGGCAGCAGCGACGACCACCGTGGCAGGTTTGGCCACGCGCTCAGCGGCGCGGTTTTCTGACGGTGACGTCGCCCCAGGCGCGAGGTCGGGAACCTCTTCTTCGGGCTCGAGGATGAGGTGTGGCCTCGTCAGCCACCACAGCGGCCTGCCTGCCGTCTGGATCAGCATCGTGCCGGGCAACGCGTCGTTGCGATCCACACCCACTCGTCCGGGTAGCGCTGGCAGATCTCGATCCACGTCACGCGCTCGCGAGCATCCGGGCAATTCATGGATTGATGCGCTCGACGAAGATACGTCGCTCGGCCGGCCGAATCTCGATGTTGTAATCGAGCAGGAAGTTCATACCGAGCACCCCATCGACGCCATAGCCGAGGTCGGCCACGTTGACGTGTACCCCGGGCGCCCTGATGCCGAGAGCCGAGAGCTCCAAGAGTTGGACGAGGTAGCCGTGCTCGTCGGCGGCTACCGTTCGCATCACGGTAGGCCTGATGCTCGTTGCGGCGCTATAGCCGATCGCCTGTGCGATCGACGGCACGAGCGTAGTCAGCACCGACCCTGTGTCGAGTAGGAGCTGGATTGTCGCGCGACCGGCAGGTCCTCACGACGACCGCTTCGACGAAGATCAGATCACCGCTGAGATCGAACGATGTCTCGGATTTCATCCGTCATCTCGATGCGGGGCGGACGCAGTCGCCGCCCTGCGGTGTGCACGACGACCGTTCCCGTGTGCGTGACCCGGATCTGCGCGAGTGCCTGCCTCATCGAACGATCGTGGCCGGCCACGCTAGCCAGGCGGATGGAACCATCCGGCGCATACTCGACGTCCAGCAAGCAGACCCACTCATCTGGATGCCGCTCTCGAATCTCGGTCCAGCTCAGCGGCTCAGCGCTCGTGGAGAGTTTCTCGGCGACGCTCATCGATTCATCCTCAACTTCGGCCCGACCTTGTCAAGTTTCTGGTGATCCGGTGGTCATCCCGCCCAGCTACTTCCTTCCCTTGGGACCCGGGCGACCCGACCACGACCAGCCGGGAATGGCTTCCAGTCCACGGCGCGTCTCGTCCAACAACTCTCCGCGCCGGTACCGCATGCGGCAGTTGGCGACCCAAAGTCCGAGCTTGTGCTCGCCCACCACCAACTCGCGCTTCACCGCGTTCCATCCGTGGTGCGCGACGAACTTCGCGAGGCGTTCGTGGTGCTCCGCCTGCAGCGTGCGCTGTGGGTCCCAGGTCCAGCCGGGGACCCTCTCGAGCTCGGCAGCGACCCACGCATCCAGCTGGCCTCGCCGATATAGCGCCCGCACGCTGACGATCCAGAGCCCGAGATGAGCGCCGCTCTCCGTGACGAAGTGCGCGGTGATCGACGACCAGCCGTGCTTCGCGATGTACTCGCGTAGCGTGCGCAGGTTGCGTTCGTAGCCAGCGCGTCGCGGGTCCCACGCCCAACCGGGTAGTGCTTCGAGGCCGCGAACCAGCCAGGCGTCGAGCTCGCCTTGTTTGTACTCCTCGCGGCGGTGGTAGACCCACTTGTCGAGGCGTGCGCCATCAATGACCGGCTTGGTCGCGAGCGCCTCCCACCCGTGCTTCTTCACGAACGTGCGGAGGTTGTCGAGGTTGCGGCGGTGGGTGTCCTCGAACACGCTCCACGACCATCCAGGGATCGACTCGCACTCGGTGACGAGCCACGCGGCAATCCGGTCGGCCTTGCAGTCGGAGCGCCGATGGGTCACGTAACTATGCAGGTCGACCCCGGGCGGCACCACGGTGCCGGGCTTGAGCTTCTCCCACCCGAAGCGTCGGACGAAGTCACGAAGCAGCGACAGCTTCCACCGGTGCTGGTCCACGATGAAGCCATCGCGTCCACGGATCCGTCGTGACGCTCTCGAGGCGCGTCCACTCCGGCCGGCGGTACCCGTGCGTTTGGCTCGGCGGCTCGACACTTCAGTTCGTGATCCGCAGCCGCGACAGAGCGACAGACCAAACAGGATGGATCCGACTCATCGAGAACCGCACGTGCCGATCGAAGTCACGCGCGGCGACCGGCCGACCGGCCCGAATCCGTTCGCGAAGGAGCATTCGAAGCTGTGCCCTCGAGAGCACGGGGAACGTCTTTCGCGTGGGCCAGCTCGTCAACCCCGCTCGCTCGGCTGCCGTTTCGAGCGTGCCGAATCGGCGATAGAGCGTCGTCGCGAACGGTAGGCTGCGCAGCTGATCCGACGTCATTTGTGGTCTGATCTCTGCGATCGTTCGGATCAGGTCGAGGAGCTCGTCATCGGAGCGATCGCGGCGGAGCACGAGCTTGGCGTAGTCGTGGCCGGCTACTTCGACGGCGGTGCGCCAGTTGCCCCAGTAGCGACACGCGGCGGCGATGAGCGCACGCGGAATCAGCGACGGGGCCAACGCCTTCCCGTCGGTGACGCGCTGCTCGATCTCTTCGATGACGCGGTCCTCATCCCAGATCTTGAGGAAGGGGACGTGCGATGAAGCGAGGGGCGCAGGCGCGGGGATCCGTGCGATCCGGCGGGCCTGTCCAAACGTGCCGACGTAGACGCCGATTGCGGAGAGCAGGTCGCCGCGCCCGGCAGCGATCAGCCCATTGCGTGTCATGCGCGTGCGCTTGCGATGCTCGCGGCGCAGCTCGTCCAGTACGAGCTTGCGACTCCAGCGCGTGGCGGGAACCGGCTGCGATAGCCCGGCGCGCTCGCGCGCGACGTCCAGGCTCTCGAAGTGTCGGAGGAGCGCCTGATAGAACGTCCATGACAGGTCGCGCCGAGTAACCGGTTGCTTCAGCCGAGCGGCGACCGTTCGAAGCTGATCGAGCAGAACGCGAGGATCGCTCTGCTCCTCGTGCCGGTCGGCGAGAAGCTGCTGATAGCCGACGACGCCAGCGGCCTCGCACGCTGTCGTCAGCGTTCCAAAGTGTGCAACGGCCGCACTTCGGATCCCCGCCGTCTGGGCGAGCGCGTTCGTGACGGTACCGTGCTCGCGTGCGATCTCGCGAAGCGTCGCGATGACCTCCTTCTTCGAACGCGTGCGAGGCGCGCGCGTGCGGACGCCTGCCGCGGCGGCCGCCGCTTGCAGAGAGCCGAAGTGTCGTTTGGCTACGTTGCACAGGTTCGGGTCCGTCGACATCGACTTGCCCTCGCCGGCGAGCGTGCGCATCGCAGCGATGATCGCGGGCTTGGTCCACCGCTGTTTCTGACGCTGGGGCCAGTCGCTCAATCCCGCGCGTTTCGTCGCACGTTGCCAGCTGCCGAATCGGGCCACGGCCGCCGCGAATCGCCGCTGCCTCGACAGCTCCCCCAGCGTCATGACGGGCCGCTCCTTGGCCAGCGAGCGCAACCAATCGAGCAAGTCGTCATCGCTGAAGCGATGGACCTTGAGCCCGACCTGCGCGTAGTCAATTCCGGCGGCTTCGATCGCGGATTGCCACGATCCGTACTGCGCGACCGCGGCTGTCACCAGGGCGCGTGGCGCCTGCGTGAACGCGAGCGAGAGGCGCTTGGCGTGAAGCTCCGTGATCTGCGGCAGCACCTGCGACGGCGCGACGCCATCACCCCGGATCGCATCGAGTCCGGCGAGCTTGCGCGCGGCGTTGACGGATCCGAACTCATTGACCAAGGCCGTGCGAAGCCAGTAGGGCAGTGCCTTTGCACGCACGGGTCGAGACCGTCGCGCCTGGTGCTGCGTCAGCTCGGCAAGCAGTCGCGGGCGACGCTGTTTCGTCGCGAGCCAGGATGGCAGGCTTCGACGAGACCGAGCTCGCTGGTGTTCTCGCTTCCTGGGAGTAGCCCTCGCGGACGTCAACGCTGTGGGCCTCTCGTCACGACTTCTTCTTCCCCTTCCGCGGCGGGCGCTTCGCGGCGTCCTCCCCGAGGCGCTTGGTCTCGGTCACGACCCGGTCAAAGTCGCTCTCGAAGAGGCGGTCCTGCACGATGCGGTACTTCTCGAACTCGCTCTCGGCGTGGGCCCGCGCGATCTCGGCAGTCACCCTCCCGGCGTCTTGCAAGACCTCGCGATCGGCTGCGGCGAGGAAGCGGTTCAGCCGCACCTCCCAATCCTGCATGGTCATGGGGAGCTTGCGAATCGCCATGTCCTCGGCGATGTCGAGGTAGGCGTTCACCAGCCGTGAGAGCTGCGCGAGCTCCGGCTCGGTCAGGTAGTTCTTGGCGACCACCACGTCGAACTTCTGGATCTTGCCGTGGGGAGCGTCGGTCCAGGTGCGGAGCCCCATGTGCTCCTTGTTCGCGTCCGCGCGGTCGACGATGACCTCGGCCGCTGTCTGCCCATGAATCGCCCAGTGCAGCTTGTTCTGCACGGTGGCGAAGAAGCGCTTGGTGGCCTGCGCAGTCACGTCGTAGTCGACGGCGGTCGAATAGATGTCGGTGATCTTCTGGTAGAACTTGCGCTCCGAGAGCCGGATTTCGCGGACCCTCTGGAGTTGCTCCTCGAAATAGCGATCGCTCAGAACCGAGCCGCCTCGTTTGAGGCGCTCGTCGTCCATCGCGAAGCCCTTGATGGTGAACTCCTCGACGACGCGCGTGGCCCACTTGCGGAACTGCACCGCGCGCTCGGAGTTGACCTTGTAGCCGACGGCGATGAT
>JANNBP010000544.1:0-4503 GCA_031385555.1 Deltaproteobacteria bacterium
ACGTCGCGCGTGCCGCGATCGAATGGATCTGCGAGAACCTGATCGCTGAGCTCGAGCTCGCGACCGACCAAAGGCGTCGGTGGTTCATCGGGCATCGGTGGTGGACCGCCGTCCTCTTGTCGCCACACGCGGTCCTGCATCGCCGCCGGAAAATCGAGCCACCCGCGCAGCGGCCTGCCGAGCCAGCAGCCGCGCAGGAGCTCGCCATCGCGCTGGATGATCATCACCGGACTGCTGCGCTCGATGTACGCACCCTTCGGTGCGGAGACCCCGCCGGTGTGCTCCTCCCATCCCTCCTCGGTACACACCGCGGCGAACGCCCAGATCGACGTCAGGTTTGCCTGCCAGCGCAGGATCTCGTCGGTCAGTCGGAAGTCGGCAGCCGCGATCGCACCGGGCCCGGGCACGAGCTGCGTCGAGTACAGCACCCTCTCCTGGATCGCGTCGTCCGCCTCGTCGTTCCAGCACTCCCCGCACTGCAACATCACCGATCGAGTGTTCGGTTCGAGCTCGATCAGCCGGCGAGCGAGCGAGAACATCGCGCGAAGCGTTCGACAGCGCTCGAAGTAGATGCCGGGCACGCACGGATGATGGCCCGAGCCGCGATCGCCGACTAGGCTCAGAGCGAACAACCCGAAACGGTCGCAGACAGCGTCGTCGTCTTCCCGAGCGCGCGGTCGTACGCGTCGAGCTCGACCTTCATCGACGTCCCGTTCGGGACGATCCGCAGCCCGCTGGTGTCGCTGAAGCCCGGCAGGGTCTGACCCGAGACCGTGGTCTGCGTGCCGTAGGTGAACGACAGGTTCTCGGTCCCGCGCGCGGTCGGCACGCCGTAGATCATCGAGCCGTCGAGCCCCTTGCCGAGCGCCGCGACCACCGAAGGCACGCGGATGTCGGCGGCGAAGAAGCCGGCGCCCGATCCGAAGCGGACCTTGCCGCCTTCGCAGGTGACGAGGTCGTGCAGCACGTAGCCGGCATCCTGTGGCGCCAACGTTGGCTTGGACGTGTAGCCGGTGAACTCGACCGCGAAGTCGTGGTTCGCGGAGGTGTTGAGAACGCGGCCGTTGACGGTGAAGTAGAAGTCGAGATCCGCCTGGACGAACGCCGAGGTCTCGGTCTCCGACAGGATGGTCAGCGGCGCCTGGATCGACGCGAGCGAGGTCGAGTGGCTGAACGGATCGAACCCGAAGCTGACACTCCACGCGTAGCGGCGATTGTTGCCGCGGCGATCGATCGAGCTCACGTACGCGTGCTGGTAGGCGCCGTCGCCGAACCGGTAGTGGACCTGGACGTCGAGCTGCCGCCAGAACTCCGGGTTCTCCCAGTCGGTCACGCCGGGCGACCAGACCTCGAAGCAGACGTTGCGGATCGTCGCGCGCTGGCGAACGTAGTCGTCGTAGTGGACGACATCGACCAGCTCGGTCCGACCGTCGTTGCACGAGTCCGGCGCATAGCGGGTGAACGCCTGCGAGGTCAGCCCGGCCCAGATCACCATGCCGTCGTCGGCCTTGCCGTCGTCGCGAAGCAGGTTCGGCGCCGTCGGGGACGTCGTCACCGACTCGTCGACACAACCAACCAACGCCAGGGCAAGCAGCAGGCTACGCATATGCGCCGCTCCGAGTGCAATGTACTCGCCAGCACCCAACCCAGCAGGTTCGCGGATCTACGCGAGGTTGCCCGGGATTCCGCGATGCAGAACGCAACGCTATCTGGCTACTTCACCTGCGATCGCCGAAAGCTTCTTGCCGACCTCCAGGTCATCCCGTATCCAATGCGCCTTCGCTGAAGGGGCGAGCTCACGCCAAACTGGTGTCGAGGTGCCCACCCGAACAACCACTCCAGGGTTGTCTTCGGGGTGGGTTCATCCTCGATGTTCTGGGAGCGAGCCATCGGTGAAGACACCAGGGGACCTTGAAGTTTGACTCCTTCGTGGCCGACATTTTAACGGCTGTGGCGGAGCGGCAAACGCATTGGGCTCGCACATCCCAACACCCAACCGACCTGGAAATTCGGAAAAAACCTGTGCAGGTCGTCGTCGGTGATCGTCCGGAGACGTTGATTCGTCTCCACGTCTCGTCGAGTCCGGCACGAGCTCGCAGCACGTAACTCTTCTCGCCATCGTCTTCGGACGCCCGCGAGGCTGATCGCGTGCTGCACTCGTTCTCACCTCGGCGCGACGGAGCCCTTACGCACAACCGCGGATCGTCGATCCGCCACGGTGCGCCCGGCGCTCCCCGACGGCGGCCATCTTTTCTTTCACTCCATCAGGAGAAGTCATATGCAGAACGTCCATCTCACGCTGAACGAGCGCGCCGTCCTGGTGCGCGACGGTCGGGCAGAGCGCACGCTCGGTCCCGGTCGCTACACGCTGTGGAAGCGGTACGAGGTCGTGCGGTTCGATACCGACGCGCTCGTGTTCACGGCACCCGCCACGGTGCTCGCCGCGCTTCCGTCCGACTGGTACCAGACCGTCCAGATCGCCGCGGGTCACTACGGCATCGTGCTGCGCGATCAGCACGCCGTCGCGTTCCTTCGTCCAGGCCTCCACCGCGTGTGGGCCGTCGACAAGCGCATCGAGGTGCGTGCTCGTGTCTTCACCGAGGCCCTCCCCGACGGAGACCTGACGCCCGAGCTGCGCGCGACGATCCCCACCGGCGAGCTCTACGAGACCGCGTTCCAGCACAACCAGCGCGGAGTGCTCCTCCGCGATGGCTCGCTCGAGCGCGTGCTCGGCCCGGGTACCCACGCGTTCTGGGGCAAGCGCATGACCACCGTCGTGTGGAACATCGAGGACCTCGTGTTCACCGCGGCACCGGACGTGCTCGCCCTGCTCCCGACGAGCTGGTACGCGACGATCACCGTCGACGTCATGCAGCGTGCGGTGGTCGTGCGCGACGGGCGCCCGGTCAAGTTCCTGCGTCCCGGGGTGCATCGCGTCTGGACGATCGACGCCAACGTCACCGTCAAGCTGTACGACGTCACCGCGGAGGCTCCCGAGCTCACCGACGAGCTGCGTGCCGTGATCCCGGCGGCGGAGCTCGTCGAGGCTGCCGTCAAGCAGTACGAGCGCGGACTCAAGTACACGCAGGGCAAGTTCGAGGGAATGCTCGAGCCGGGCCGCTACGCGTACTGGAACCACCCCGGTGCGCGCATCGCGGTGACCGTGCTCGACACGCGCGTGCAGCAGTTGAAGATCGAGGGCCAGGACATCATGACCCGTGACAAGGTCACGCTGCGCCTGACCCTCACCGTGGAGTACGCGCCCGCCGACGCGCCGATGACCGTGCATGCGGTCGCCGACGTCAAGGAGGCGATGTACCTCGCGGCGCAGCTCGCGACGCGCGAGTACGTCGCGGGCATCACGCTCGACGAGCTGCTCGAGGGACGCGACGCGATGACGCGCTACCTCGAGACGCAGGTGGTGCCGCGCGCGGAGACGTTCGGGGTTCGCGTTCACCGCGTCGGTGTCAAGGACGTGATCCTGCCCGGCGAGATGAAGCTGCTCCTCAACAAGGTGATCGAGGCCGAGAAGGCAGCGGCTGCGAACGTGATCCTCCGTCGCGAGGACGCGGCCGCGACGCGGAACATGGCGAACACCGCGAAGGTCATCGCCGAGAACCCGGTGCTGATGCGGCTCAAGGAGCTCGAGACCATGAAGGACATCGCCGAGAAGATCGACGAGATCAAGCTGGTCATGGGCACCGACGGCCTGAAGAGCCTCATGCCGTTCGCCAACGGCAAGAGCGAGAACTGAGCGCTGCGCTGGCAGGTGATTCCAGACAGTGCTCGCGGAGCAGGCGGCTCCACAACCGACGGCCCGAGTGGGATCTCCCGCTCGGGCCGTTTTTGTTTGGAGCAGACTCGTCGTCCCAGCGCATCCGGAATCGGAGGCAGAGGCGGACGCGGACGCGGACGCGGAATCGGAAGCAGAAGCGGAGGCAGAGGCGGACGCGGAAGCAGAGGCGGAGGCAGAGGCGGACGCAAATTGGAGGCAGAGGCGGACGCAAATTGGAGGCAGAGGCGGACGCAAATTGGAGGCAGATCGGACGCGGAATCGGACGCGGAGGGCGTGGGGAGCCTGGCGCACGCAGATCGGCTGAGTGACGAGAACGCGCGCGTCGTGCTCGCTCCCCGCGCTCGGGGGCTCGCCCTCGCGGGCGCCTTGCGCGCGAACCGCGCCGGGCGCCACACCGACCATCGATGCGGACCGCCGCCGCTCGCGCGAGCGCTCGCTTGATTCTCGGCGCTCTACCGGGCGCCCGTCACGGTTCCCGCGCGGCGCCCGCTATCGGGCGAGAGCCCCCCTCGCGCTCCGCCGGAGGGCGAGGAGCTTCAAAAGAGAAGAACCCGGAAAGAAACGTTCATGAACAACTTCGTCGTCTACAACGTCGCGCTCGAGCTGGTCCGCTCCCTTCGTCCGATCGTCGCTGCTTTGCGCGAGCACAGCAGCAACATCGCCGACCAGATCGAGCGGGCTGGTACGAGCCTGGTTCTCAACTTGGG
>JANNBP010000307.1:0-122465 GCA_031385555.1 Deltaproteobacteria bacterium
TCACGCTGGCCTTCCTGGCGATCGCCCTCGAGGTCCTGGGCTCGGGAACGATGTCGTCGACCGCGGCACGTGCGGTCGATGTTGGCTCCAGCCTGGGGCTCGATCGCGACGGGAGCTTCCTGCTGCTGGTCGGCTGCGCCATCCTGATGCAGGTCCTGCACAGCCTGCTGTCCTTCGTCTCGGACGTCGCGCATGCCTCGCTCCAGTCGAATGTCGAGCGCACGGCCCGGCAGCGGATCTTCGATCGCTTCATGTCCACCAACTACGGTGACGCGCGTGCGCGCCGGGTCGGCGAGCTGTCGAGCTACATGGACCAGGTCAACTTCCTGGGGCTCGCGCTGCAGCGCGTGCACATGATCTCGTCCCAGCTCCTGCTCCTCGTCGTCTACATGAGCCTGCTGCTGTGGTTCTCGTGGGTTGCCACGCTGACGTCGATCGTGGCGATGTTCCTCCTGACGTTCCTGATCCGGCGGTTGGTGAGTCGCGTGCGCCGTGAGGCCGTCGAGTTCAAGACCACCTTGGTCAACGTCAACAGCCAGACCATCGAGTTTCTCAGCGGCTTGCGGGTGATCTTCTCGTTCGGCCGCGAGGGCTACGCCAAGCAACGCGTCGGTGTCGCCATCGAGCGGTGCGCGCAGGCGCGTCGGCGTGGGTTGGTCTGGCAGGCGTCGATCGCGCCGGTGATCGAGTCGGTCTCGATCCTCGTGATCGGTGGCGTGTTGATCGCCGGCTTCGCGATCTACGGGAGCTCCGACCGCGCGAAGCTGGTCGAGCTGGCGAGCTTCGTCCTCGTGATCTTCCGCTCGGCTCCCAGGTTGTCGATGCTCAACAAGAGCTGGGGACAGATGACGCACTACTTGACGTTCTTCGAGAGAGCGTCGGAGATTCTTGGCGCACCCGATTCCAGGCCACCCAACGCCCGCGCGTTCGAGGGACTGCGCGAGCGGATCGAGTTCTCCCAGGTCTCGCTGGTGTATGCGGGGACCGAAACGGCGGCCGTCCGCGATCTCCAGTTCGAGCTCAAGCGCGGTCAGATGCTCGCCCTCGTCGGCGAGTCGGGCGCGGGCAAGACCACGATCGCAGATCTGTTGCTCGGTCTCTACCAACCAACATCTGGCAAGATCCTCGTCGACGGTGTGCCGCTCGATCAGCTCGATTGGGATCACTGGCGCGCCCGCCTCGGTGTCGTCAACCAGGACACCTTCCTGCTCGATGGGACGATCCGCGACAACATCGCGTTCGGAAAGCTCGATGCCACCGACGAGGAGATCGAGCAGGCGGCGCGCGCAGCACATGCGCACGATTTCATCACCCATCTCGACTCGGGGTACGAGACTCGCCTCGGCGAACAGGGCTATCGGCTCTCTGGCGGCCAACGGCAGCGCCTCGCGATCGCGCGCGCCGTATTGCGCGACCCCCAGATCCTGATCCTCGACGAGGCACCAGTGATCTCGACAGCCAGTCCGAGGCGTTGATTCAGGAGTCGATGATGCGCCTGCGCGAGAACCGCACGGTGCTCGTGATCGCCCACCGACTCTCGACGATCGCTGCCGCCGACGAGATCCTGGTACTAGGAGAGGGCCGGATCCTCGAGCGGGGGCGCCACACCGAGCTGCTGACGAGCAACGGCATGTACGCGAACTTCGTGAACCTCCAGTCGAAGCTGTCGTTTCGAGCTCCGCTCGCAGGAGACCCGACGTGATCGACCTCAAGCATCGTGTCGCCACGCTGCGCACACGTGTCGAGCGTTCGCTGCGCCGGCGGCTACGACAGAGCGAGAACCCGGGAAGGGGTCTCGACGTGCGTCCCGACGACACGTTCATCGTTTCGTATCCGAAGTCGGGGAACACCTGGACGCGGTTCCTCGTCGCGAGCCTGCTCCACCCGTCGTCCCCGACAGACTTCAGCAACATCGACGAGCGCTGCCCGACGATCTACAAGGCTTCGACGACCGAGCTCGCCGCACTCCCCGGACCGCGTGTGCTCAAGAGTCACGAGTACTTCGATCCTCGCTACCGACGCGCGATCTACATCGTTCGCGATCCGCGTGACGTCCTGGTCTCGTACTTTCACTATCAGCACCGCAAGGGATTCATCGACGCGTCCGTGGATCTCCCTCGCTTCGCCGACGACTTTCTCGCCGGGCGTCTCAATAGCTTCGGGACCTGGCAGGAGAACGTGGCCAGCTGGTTCGCGGCCCGTGGAGAGCGCAGCGACTTCCTGCTACTGCGTTACGAGGAGATGCTCGCCAACCCGACGTCACAGCTGACGAGGATCGCTCGGTTTCTCGAGCATTCGATCACGGAGCAGGAGCTGGCTCGAGTCGTGGAGAGTTGCTCGTTCGAGCGGATGCGAGCGCTCGAATCATCGACGGGGTCGAAGTCACGGCACATGCGCGCGGCACGCGAAGACATCGGCTTCGTGCGCAAGGGCAAGAGCGGTGGCTGGCAGCAGGAAGTTCCGCCGGCAGTGATCGCGAAGCTCGAAGCGGCATGGGGCCCGCTGATCACTCGGCTCGGATACGCGCTCTCGAAATCGAGTCGCGTCGGGTCTTGATCACTCGAAGACGACGTTCGCGATCGTCGCGCCTGGTGAGAACAGCGCGGTGTCCACCACCAACGGATACGTCGGAGCAAGGGTGCTCGTGAGTAACACTGCGTTGTTCTTGCGGTAGTTCACCACACCGCCGACAACCTCGACACGGAACACGTCGTTCGCGATGTACGTGCTGACCTGTCCACGCAACACGGCTCCCTCATAGACGTAGACCTTGCGGTTCGCACCGAGTACGAGGTCGAAGTCGATGTCGTTGAAGCTCTGCGAGTCGTCGCCGCGGCTCAGGCCGACCGCCTTGCCCGTGGTGGATTCGGCGGTCGTGAACTCCACGAAGCAATCCCCACTCGCGACCGAGCGCGAGGTCGATGCCCCGGCATCTCCCCAACCAATGCCGGGAGCCGTCTTGGTGAGCGCGTTGCCATTGGCCTCTGCGCCTACCACCGAGGTCCAGAACTCCACAGGTCCAGTATCAGGTGGCTGGGTATCCGGAGGGGCAGAGTCCGGGAGTGAGTCCGAGATCGTCTGACCATCCTCGGGTTCGACTGGAGCGTTGTAAGAACACGCCAGTAACGCTGTCGCGATCAACCCGGCCCGGACCATCGTAAACGACTCTACACCACACCGACACCACTCCAAGAAGACTCCGGAAATAGCGTGTCGTCGTGTGATCGAAACACCCGTTACCCATCAATACCCTTGCGAATTTTGGGGGCGTATGGCCCTATCGACCTATGCGTTTCCTGGGCGGAGCTCTACCTGCGTTGGCTGTGATCGCAACGTTGTTTTCGGTCACCTGCACGACCGAAGACGAGGGGGTCGGCGTTGCAGAACAAGAGGTCGCAGTCACGTGGACAAACGTCGTGGGTGCTACCGCGACAGCGAACAATCTCGTCAAGACCGCCGCGCAGGGCTGGGGCAACTCCGGCGCGGTCTCGGTGCAGTCGATCAGCTCCGACGGCTTCGCCGAGTTCACCACCAACGAGGTGAATCGCAGCAAAGGCGCCGGCCTGAGCCTCGGTGACTCGAACCAGGATCACAAAGACATCGACTTCGAGATCCTGCTCGGCAACACCGGCAAGGTGTTCGTCTACGAGGCCGGTGTGCTGGTCAGCCAGTTCGGCACGTACGTCGCCGGCGACGTGTTTCGCGTCGAGGTCGTCGAGCGGACCGTGCGATACGCGAAGAACGGAACCGTGTTCTTCACCAGCAGCAGGATGCCGCTGTTCCCGCTGTCGCTCGACACCGCGTTGTTCCACACCGGCGCGACGATCTCGAACGCTCAGATCTCCGATTTCATCTTCACCACCACCTCCGGCGTCACGACCACGAGCACCAGCCTGACCAAGACGGCGGCCAATGGCGACGGCAACGCGGGTGCGCGGAGTGTTCGCACGATCAAGGACGACACCGGGTTCGTTCAGTTCTCGACGGCCGAGGCCAACCTCGAGAAGGTCGTCGGACTCAGCAACGCAGATCCCGACACGACCACGAGCAGCGTCCAGTTTGGTATCGCGTTGCGCCGCACCGGCGCCTTGCAGGTTGTCGAGAGTGGGGTCGTGCGTGGCACCTTCGGCACCTACGCGGCGAATGACACCTTCCGGGTCGAGATCGGAAGTGGCAACCAAATCCAGTACAAGCGCAACGGTGCGGTGTTCTTCAGCAGTTCGAGCACGCCCACCTACCCGGTGTTCCTCGACGCGGCGCTCGTCGATCAAAACGCGACAATCACCAGCTTCTCCATCGACGATACGTTCTGGACCTCGGTGGCGAGTGCCGATCCGATCGGTAGCGCGCTGTTCGACATCGCGGGACCGAACACCACGTACAACTCGGGCGCGGTCTCGATCGGGTCGCTGATCTCGGGCGACGGGTTCGTCCAGTTCACCAGCCGCGAGACCAACAGGGCGAAGGCCATCGGGCTCAGCAATGGCAACACCGACACCGATCTGACCGACATCGACTTTGCGGTGGTGCTCGGCTCGTCGGCCACCGCCGAGCTCCGCGAGAATGGCATCAAGGTCGGCTCCACCGTGGCGTATGCGGCTGGCGACGTGTTCCGCGTCGAGGTCACGGCGGGCGTCGTGAGCTACAAGAAGAACGGCACCACGCTGTTCACCAGTACGAAGACCCCGACGTTCCCACTGCTCGTCGACACCGCGCTGCGTGACGTCGGTGCGAGCCTGCAGAACGTGGTGTTCACCCAGAGCACGGTCAGCAACGTGCCCCGCGATCCGGTGAGCGGCTATGCGGTGCCGGTGACCCAGGCCGAATGGAATGCGGTGTTCACCGCCGCGGGCGTGACGCCCAAGACCGTCAGCCAGTCGTGGCCGCTACAGGACGCCTCGGGTGACCCGCAGGCCACCATCGGTTCTCCGCTGACGGCGAGCACCGCCGCGGCAGCGCTCGACTACCAGCAGGTGGTCGCCGGCTGGCAGCGCCGCTCGATCAACTTCACCGACGGCGGCGCCGAGTTCATGTTCCAGGTCAAGGCGGTCGGTCCCGACCCGACCCTCGAATCGGTGCTGTCGTTCGCATACGCTGGCGTACCCACGAACCCGGCGGGTACTCGCCGATTGCTCACGATCACCGGTTCCGCAGGTAGCGAGGTGCTCCTCGGGATGACCAACGCAGGTCAGTTCCGGATCGTCTGTGCCGGGGTTGCCACCGTCGGCTCGTCGACGGCAACCGGCATCGTTCGCCCGGTGATGCTCCAGTACAACCGTACGGGCTCCGCCTTCCGCGCGTACTCCGATCAGGAGATCATCTCGGGTGCGTTCAGCACCGCGATCACGAGCAGCACCAAGGGGCTGGGCACGGCGAACGGCAGCGGCACCACCGCTGGTCAGCAGAGCCTGCTCGCGGCCACGTTCCGTGGCGCCGATGCCGAGTGGACCGAGGCCGAGATGCGGGCCGTCTACAACGTGTTGCTCCCGATCGGCACCACTGTTCCCTGGTAGTGCTCGCGGGAACACGGCCGCGACTACTCTACGTCGTCTCGGAGGACTGGTACTTCCTGTCCCATCGCTTGCCGATGGCGCGCGCGGCACGTGATGCAGGCTTCGACGTTCATGTCGCTACGCACGTACAGCACGGTGCCGAAGCGATTCGTCGCGAGGGCTTCGTACTCCACTCGATTCCATTCGAGCGAGGCAAGCTGTCGATCGGTGCGGGCTGGCGAACCATCCGCGCCATCCGCTCGATCCACGCCGACATCCAACCGGTGCTCGCACATCACGTGTCGCTGCAACCGGCGGTACTGGCCTCGATGGCCGCGCTCGGCCGAGACGTCGTGTGTGTTAACGCGGTGACCGGGTTTGGCTTCGCGTTCACATCCAGCTCGCTCAAGGCACGTGCGATCCGTCCGGCGATCGCGTCGTTGCTTCGTTGGCTGCTCGGCCGACCCTCTTCGGTGGCGCTCGTCCAGAACCCGGATGACCGCGCGGCCTTGCTCGGGTTGCGCGTGCCCGCGGACCGGATCGTTTGCATCGCCGGATCGGGTGTCGATCTCGAGCGCTTCACGCCGACGCCGGAACCCGCCGGGGTGATCACGGTCGGCTTCGTCGGACGCCTCCTCGCGGACAAGGGCGTGCACACCCTGGTCGAAGCGCACCACCTGCTCAAGAGTCGCGGTGTCGAGATCGCGCTGCAGATGGCGGGAACCCCGGATCCCGCGAATCCGAGCTCGGTGACCGAGGCCGAGCTAGCGGCCTGGCGTGCCGCAGGGATCTCGGTGCTCGGTCACATCGACGACATCCCGGCGTTCTGGGCGTCCGCGCACATCGCCGTGCTGCCCTCTCGTCGAGAGGGACTGCCGAAGAGCTTGCTCGAAGCCGCGGCGAGCGGACGCCCGATGATCGCGAGCGATGTCCCCGGTTGCCGCGAGGTCGTCGGCACCGAGTCGGGGCTGCTCGTGCGCGTCGACGATCCCGTGGCCCTGGCCGATGCGATCGAACGACTCGCAGCGTCCCAGGAGCTGCGGCAACGCTTGGGTGCGGCGGCCCGGCAAAGTGCCGAGGCGCGATTCGGCAACGAGCGCATCGCACGAGAGACCGTGGCGCTTTATCAGAGGTTACTCTCAGCTCGCGCATGAACGCCTCGTGGTTGTTCGGAGCTGTCGTCCTGGTGCTCGTCGCGGCACTAGCAACCGCGTTCCTGATCGTGCTGTCGGCGCCGCTGCTTCGCCGATACGCACTCGCGCGACCGAACGCGCGCTCGTCTCACGTGGCACCTACGCCGCAAGGTGCAGGTGCCGCGGTCATGCTTGTCACGATCGCGGCCAGCCTGATCGCATCGGCGATCACCGGGGCTCCGCTCGGCGAGCTTGTCGTGGTGTTCGCGGCGGCGGCGGCCCTCGCGCTGGTCGGCGCGATCGATGATATCCGCGTGCTCGCTGCGTTTCCTCGGCTCGTCGTCCAGCTCGCCGCCGCGGTGACCGCCGTGATCACGCTGCCCGATGCGCTGCGTATTCTCGAGCCACTGCCGTTCCTGGTCGAACGCGTGATCCTGATCCTCGCGATCGTGTGGTTCGTCAACCTCGTCAACTTCATGGACGGAATCGACTGGATCACCGTCGCGGAGGTCGTGCCCGTGACCGGCGCACTGGTGGTGCTCGGTGCGCTCGGGCAGGTCCCGGAGGTGATCTCGCTCGTCGCGCTCGTGCTCGGAGGCTCGATGATCGGTTTCGCGCCGTTCAATCGCCCCGTCGCGAGTGTGTTTCTAGGAGATGTCGGCAGCCTGCCGATCGGGCTCGTGATCGCGTGGATGTTGATCGTGACGGCCGGTGAGGGTCACCTCGTTGCTGCGATCCTGTTGCCGCTCTACTATCTGGCGGACTCGACGATCACCCTGGGCAAGCGCCTCGCGCGCGGCGAGCGAGTCTGGCAAGCGCATCGCTCGCACTACTATCAACGTGCGACCACCAAGGGATTCACGGTGCTCTCGGTCGTGAGGCGTGTGTTCGTCGTGAATCTCGTGCTCGGTGGAATCGCGATCGCGACTGTCGTGGTTCCGGGCGTCGCTGTCGATCTCGTCGGTCTCGCCGCGGGCGGCGGGGTCGTTGCCGGCTTTCTGCGAAGCTTGTCGAAAGGCCGTGCGTGAAGACGGTCGCGGTCACCGGCGCGACCGGCTTCGTGGGCCGCGCCCTCGTGCCAGCCCTCGAGACACGCGGCTGGTGTGTCAGGACGGTGGGTCGCGACACGCTCGGCAACCTCGAGCGACCAGTCGCCTGGAGCACCGTCGTCGAGGGCGTCGATGCCGTGGTTCACCTCGCGGGGATCGCGCATTCCGAGGGCGTCGCCGATCAGGTCTACGAGCAGGTCAACCATCAACGGACTGCCGAGCTCGCAGGTGCGTGTGCACGTGCCGGTGTCTCGCGGCTGGTGTTCGTGTCGTCGATCAAGGCGCAGACCGGAGCCACGTCGACGCGCGTGCTCGACGAGACCGATCGCGCAGAGCCGGTCGATGCCTACGGGCGCTCGAAGCTCGCCGCCGAGCGCGCGATCGCAGCCAGCGGTGTCGCGTTCACGATCCTCCGGCCGGTGCTGATCTATGGATCCGGAGTCAAAGGCAACCTCGCGTCGCTCGATCGGATCGCGCGACTGCCCCTCCCCCTGCCGTTCGGCGCGATGACCAATCGGCGATCGCTGTGTGCGCTGACTGGCTTGATCGAGGCGATCGAGCTGGTCGCCACGAGCGAGCATGCGGTCGGACAGACCTTGATCGCCGCCGATCGCGAGCCGATCGCGCTACCCGCACTGATCTCCGCGATCCGCCGCGGGCTCGGTCGTCGCCCACTCCTGCTTCCCATCCCACCGTCGGTGCTTCACGTCGGGCTGCGCCTCGTTCGTCGTAGCGCGATGTGGGAACGGCTCGGCGGCGAGCTCGCGGTCAGCTCCAGACGCTTGCAAGCCTTGGGCTGGCAGGCGCGGGTCACCGCGAACGAGCTCGCACAGACACGTCTCAGTTGATCGTGGGCTGCTCGGGGAGCACGTCGTTCGTGCCGCTGCTTCGCGAGCTGTGCGAGCTCGGCGTGGCTTGCGTGGCTTGCTCGGCTTGCTTGGACTGCTGGGTGCCCCCGTTCGTTACGTACTCCGGCACGATCCGCTGCAAGCCGATGCGGAGCTCTTCCGCCGAGCCCGAGTCCGCTAGCCCGAGGAGCCGCTCGATGTCGGCGACGACCTCGTCGGGGCGTGGCGCGATCCGACCGATGAAGATTTTCGGGTGCTTGGTCTTGTCCGCATCCTCGGCGCTGGTGGACAGCTCCTCGAAGAGCTTCTCGCCGGGGCGAACACCGGTGAACTCGATCTTGATGTCGTCATCCGGTCGCAGGCCGGAGAGTGTGATCAAGTCGCGTGCGAGGTCGACGATCTTCACCGGGCTACCCATGTCGAGGATGAAGATCTCTCCGCCTTGTCCCATCGCACCGGCCTGCATCACGAGCTGAGCGGCCTCTGGAATCGTCATGAAGTAGCGCTGCATATCGGGGTGCGTGACGGTGAGCGGCCCACCGCGCGCGATCTGTTCCTTGAAGATCGGAATCACGCTGCCATTCGAACCGAGCACGTTCCCGAACCGCACCGTCACGAACCGCGTCTTCGAGCGCTGCTCGCGGGTCTGGCACACGATCTCCGCGACGCGCTTGGTGGCGCCCATCACCGAGGATGGGTTCACTGCCTTGTCGGTCGAGACCATGATGAACTGCGCGACTCCGAATCGATCGGCGAGCCCGGCAACAGTACGAGTGCCGCCGATGTTGTTCTTGACCGCCTCGCCCGGGTTCTGTTCCATCATCGGGACGTGCTTGTGCGCGGCGGCGTGGAACACCACGTGTGGGGACGTCGCCGAGAAGATGGCCGTCATCCGGATCTCGTCGCAGACGTCCGCGACGCGCGGCTCGATCTCGAGCTGCGGGAAGCTGGCCGCGATCTCTCGATGGATCTCGAACAACGCGTTCTCGAAGCGCTCGACGAGCACGAGCCGAGCGGGTGCAAACCTCGCAACCTGACGGCACAGCTCGCTTCCGATCGATCCACCTGCTCCGGTCACCAGTACGCTGCGGCCTCGGATCGAGGCCTCGACCTGGGCTTCGTCTAGCTTGACCTGTTCGCGCCCGAGCAAGTCCTCGATGGCGACGCTGCGGATCTGCGACAAGTTGAGATTGCCGACGATCTCGTAGAGGCCGGGGATGATCTTGGTGTCGAGCCCAGCGTTCTTGCAGTGCGTCGTGATGCGGCGAATCTCGGGTCCCGAGGCATTGGCGATCGTGATCAACACGCGCTTGGCTCGTTTGCGCTCGGCGATCTCCGCGATCTGATCCGGCGTACCGAGCACGGTGAGCCCGCCGATCCGCGTGCCGACCTTGGTGCGATCGTCATCGAGGAATCCGATCGCATCGAGTCCCAGGTCGGGGCGTGCGCTGAGCTCCCGTGCAACCATCACCCCCGCCTTGCCGGCACCGATCAGGAGCGCGCGATGGCGCGTGCCCCTGACCTCGCGACGCTTGCGCTCCGTCGCTTCGCCTTGCAGCCGTCGTGTAGCGCGAACACCGGTGAGTGCGACGAACGCCAGCATGGCGTTACTTCCGATCACGCCGAGCGGAATCACGAACAGATCCCATTGAGGGATCGATCCCAGGCCGAGGCGTAGCGCGACCAGCGTGGCCGTACCGGTGGCCACCGCGATCGCGATGCGAAACATCTCGCGCAGGCTGATGTACCGCCACGAGTACCGGGGCACGCCAAAGACGGTGAGCACCACGTAGAGCAACGCGACCACGTAACCCCAGTTGAGCAGCGCGATCTGCGCGTACTCGCGCGGGATCTGGAACTCGAACCGAAACAGGAACGCGAGCCAGTACGCCACCGACAACATCACCAGATCGATACCGACCTGAAAACTGCGGGTTAGGTAGCGAGGCACGCGAAGCTCTAGGGTCTTAGTGTCGTTGTCCGACCACACCGTTCACGCCCCTGATGGTCACGGGAATACCACGACCACCCGTTCGTCCGACATCGAACTGACCATCAGCTAACCACTCAGAATGATGGCGCTGCAGAGGGCCCGACACGAAACATCAGGACACCCGCGGGCAGCGCACCCATGTCGGGCTTGCCACGATCCTTCGACCGTAGCGTGTCTGGCCACGCAGTCGGAATGGCGATGCCGGCATCGATCGCAGGACTGTTCGTTTGGAGCGAGACATCGAGGGCTCCCTGGCCGCGATCGACCCAGCGGGTGAACTTGGGATCCGCATAGAGGTCACTCGCGCCCCATCCGGGTGGATAGGATTGTTTGCTGTCGACGAACATCGCCGATTGCCGAAAGACGCCAAAGAAGTCACCTCGAAAGCTCGGTCCGGTCGCGCGACCCCATAGCAAGTTGCCATCGACCTGGAGATCGCCGTCGGTCATGCCCTTGAAGTACAGACCGGGATCTCCGTCGACGCGGACGAAGATGTTGTCGAACAGCCGCCGCTTGCTGTTTCGAACTCCCACGATCATCTGCGCGCCGTAGTAGTCGCGCCATGCGCGTCCGTCGGTGATCACGGTGTTGTGATAGAAGAACACCGGATCCCAGATCGGGCCTCCGTGGTCGCCGCACATGCGGCCTGGTGATGGCAATGGAGAGCGATCCGCCGCTGCATCCTTTGCGAGCCACACGTACGGCGGGTCACGCAGATCGAACACGTTGCGGAACACGTAGGCGCCACTGCCGACCGCGTTCTTCGAGCCCTTCTCGCCCGCGAACGCGAGCGCCGTGTACGACCGCGTCACCAGGTTCTCGAACACCTGGATGTCGTCGGGAACCGTGGGGCGCGGCGTGAACGTCAGATAGATCGCGTCGTCGTTGAAGTTGTCGACGAGGTTGTGGTGAAAGCGGAGCGTCTTGACACCGTCGAGGACCACCCCGTCATGACCGTCGACGAATTCGTTGTACCCGAGCTCCCAGTGATGGCTCTGCGGCACTGCCGGATCGGAGATCAGCAGGTACGGCGAGTTGCCGCGATTCTTCATCCCGACACGCGAAGACCAGGGGGCCGACGTTCCGCGCAGCGACGAGCGGACAAGCGCGAGATGGCTGGTCGACTGCACGAACAGAGCGGGGTTGCCGCCGTAGATCGTCAACCCGTCGAGCTCGACGTGGTCTGACGTCGCGACGTGGAGCGTGTGTGTAGCCGAACCCCGCAACACGAGGTCCTGCAGACGAACGTGGCTCGCCCCCTCGATTCGAAGCGCACTGCGCTCGCCTCCAATGACGAGCGGAAGCTTCCGAGGATCTCGCTCACCCTTGTAGTTGGGCTGGCTGCTCAGCGTGCCGTGGGCGAGCCGAACATGGATGCGTTTCGTCGCCGGATCGAGCCACAACCCTGGCCCGACGTAGACGCCGGTGTCAGCCTCGTTCTTCTTGATGTTCCAGTACTCGTTCGCGGTCCGGAGGTCGGTGCTGAACTTGTAGCCGTGCAGCGGAACCATCGAGTCCGCGAAGTTCCCCGTCACGAACACGCCGCGCGCTTGCTCGTCGTAGCCACCTAGCGGATAGGTGGCGCGCGATCGGAACTCGTTCGGCGCACCTCCGGCGACCGGCTCCCAGGCGGTCTGCGGCGAGTCGACGAACTCGCGGAAGCCACCGTCGATGATCGCGGCCTCGCCGGGTTGCGAACGGATCGTGATCGGCGCGTTGGGCTTACCGCTCGTCTTCAAGACCGGCGACTCGTAGAACGTGCCCCTCAGATACAGCGTGTCACCTGCCTTGAGGCGTCTGAAGGCAACCGCCAGCGTCTTCCACGGTGTGGCCTTGCTGCCATCGGCGGTGTCGCTGCCGCGCTGGGAATCGACGAACATGGCAGGCCCTCCTGCGATCGGTCGTGCCGATGCAGTTGGTAGCGGCCTCATCGGTGGATGAGATGCGACCCGCGGGTCCGCGGCGACCGAGGAAACCAGTCCCGCGAGGACACCTAATGCACGAACCAGCGACGTCATCGGCCTCACGTGTTGCTTAGGCCCTGGGCGAGCGGTACGCAAGTGAGCGATGCACGTCGTAGTTACTGGCGCGGCCGGTTTTATTGGGTCGCACACGTGCGAACGCCTCGTAGCGCGGGGCCACCGCGTGACGGGGCTCGATTGCTTCGACGGATACCTCTATCCGGCGGAGGTGAAACGTGGCAATGCGCAGCAGCTCGCTTCCCTCGACAACTTCACCCTCGTCGAGGGCGATTTTTGCGAACCGGCGGTGGTCGCGCGTGCGATCGACGAATCGGTCGACGTAGTCTGTCATCTCGGAGCGCTGGCCGGGGTCCGCCCGTCGCTGGCAGAACCACTGCGCTACTGGCGCACGAACATCGATGGCACCGGCGTGATCATCGAGAGAATGCGCGCACTCGGCAAGCAGCGCTTGGTGTTCGCATCGTCGAGCTCCGTGTACGGCGCGCGTCCGGGAGTGACGGAGGCCTTCCGCGAGGACGATCCATGCCTCAAGCCAGCGTCTCCGTATGCCGCGACCAAACGGATGAACGAGCTGCAGCTCTCTGCGTACCGCGATCTGTTCGGTCTCGGTGTGTTCGCGCTCCGCTTCTTCACCGTCTACGGACCGAGGCAACGTCCCGACATGGCGATCCCGAAGTTCGTCACAGCGATCGCCAGCGAGAAATCGATCACGCTGTTCGGCGACGGCGAGTCGCGGCGCGACTACACGTTCATCGACGACATCGTCAGCGGCATCGCGGCGGCGATCGATCGGGTCACACCCGGCGCCTACGAGATCTACAACCTAGGTGGTACGCAGACGCTCTCGTTGCTCGAGCTCGTGCGCACGATCGAGCGCGTGATCGGCAAGCAGGCCTCGATCGAGTGGCAGCCCGATCAACCCGGAGATGTCCCGATCACGTTCGCGAATATCGATCGCGCTCGGGCCGCCCTCGCGTTTCAGCCGACGACACGTCCCGAGGTTGGCATCGCTCGTTACTGGGACTGGCGGCAACGGGGCTAGCCGAAAACACCAAGAGCCGACCTCGCGGCCGGCTCTCACGTGATCGAGCGCTGGTTAGAGGCAGCGCTGAGCGGCGGTCACGCAGCTGTCGACACTGCCATCGCCATTGGTATCGATGTCGACGTTGCCGCAACCACAACCACCCGAGCCAGTCTTGAACGGATCGGTCGAGCAGCCGTCGATGCAGTCGGCGGTGCCATCGCCGTCCGTATCGGTATCGGCGACGCCGCAGCCGCAGGTGCCGGGAGCGAGCTTGTTCGCGTCGTTGTCGCAGGTCTCGCACGCGTCACCGGCGGAGTCACCGTCTGCGTTGGCCTGGTTCGCGTTGGACACCGTCGGGCAGTTGTCGTTCGCGTCTGGAACGCCATCGCCATCCTGGTCGGCGACATCACACACATCACCGATCCCGTCGTTGTCGGTGTCTGCCTGGTTGGTGTTGGCGTTCACCGGGCAGTTGTCGCGCCAGTCCGGCACGGTGTCCGAATCGGTGTCGGTGTTCAGCGACGACTCGGTGCGGAACTTGACGACGAAGTTGCTGCCTGTGACCAGGCGGTGGAAGGGCGACGTCGCAGCCGCCGCGCCGACGACCATCTGCACGTCGGTGAAGCCCATCGTGAAGTTGTCGAGCTTGAACTTGACGCGATAGCACTGGCCTGCGACGAGGCCGGTGCCGATCGACGCCGTGTTCTTCGAGATCTGGAACTTGTTGCCAGACGTCACGGTCACGCCGATGGTCGCGAACACACCCGCGTCCTCGGCCGGGCCGTTGGGATCGCACGACGCGAGGTGGACGACCTCACCCTTGAGACGGGTGGTCGCGAAGGCGAATGGCGTACCGGTGAACACGGTCGCGTCAGTCGTGGTTCCCCAGGGAGAGAAGATGAAGAAGCCAGTCGTGTTGCCCGTGCTCTGATCCGAGAGCGCCGAGTAGGTCACGATCTCCTGCTCGGTCGTGCCGACTTCCTCCTCCTCCGTACCGTCCGAACCCGAGCAGCCTACGGCGACAAGCCCCGTAAACGCGAAAATCAGTCCCTTCATCATCTGTCTCTCCCCCAATTGAATTTGGTCACGGTTGTATCGGCCTTAAGCGGGTGGTGGATAGTGAAGGTGGGGTACTTCTGGGGATGCCGGTGCTGAGGTCAGTCGATTCCTGACTATCGTCGACCAATGCCCTGATAGAAAAATCCAGCCGAGCGCGCCTCTACTCCGGACCACACATTGCGTCCATCGAACAGCGTCTTCGTGCGCATGCTCGACGACAAGCGCGAGAGATCGGGATGCCTCAGCTCGTGCCACTCGGTCACGAGCACGACCGCGTCAGCCCCACTCGTCGCCGTGTAGGCATCCAGAGCGACGTCGAACGGCAGGCCACCGATCGCGACGACGAAGTTCTTGGCTGCCTGCGGGTCATAGCCGACGACCGATGCACCGGCGGCGACGAGCTGCTCGAGCAGCGTGATCGCCGGGGACTCCCGGACGTCGTCGGTCTCGGGTTTGAACGCGAGGCCCCAGATCGCGATCCGCTTGTTCGCGAGCGAGCCGCCGAAGTGGGCGATCACTCGCTCGCCGAGGATCCGCTTCTGGCGATCGTTCGCGCGATCGACCGCCTCGACGACACCGAGCGTGACGTCGTGACTGCGCGCGGTGTGTGCGAGCGCGCGGAGGTCTTTCGGGAAGCAGCTACCACCGAAGCCGGCACCCGCGAACAGGAACTTGGCACCGATGCGTGGGTCGGCGCCGATGCCCTTGCGGACCGTCTCGATGTCGGCCCCGACGGCCTCGCAGAGGATCGCGAGCTCGTTCATGAACGAGATCCGTGTCGCGAGCATCGCGTTCGCTGCGTACTTGGTGAGCTCGGCGGAGCGGATGTCCATCACCTGGATGCGATCGTTGGTGCGCAGCACGCCGCGATACAGCTCGCGCAAGAGCTCGATCGCACGCTGATCGTCGGCGCCGAGGATCACACGGGCGGGCTTGAGGAAGTCGTCGACCGCATCGCCCTCCTTGAGGAACTCGGGGTTCGAGGCGACGGCGAACTCGTGCTTCGCGGTCGAAGCCACGGCCTCGCGCACCTTGTCGGCGGTACCGACGGGAACCGTGCTCTTGGTGATCACGACGGTGAAGGCGGTGATCGCCGCACCGATCTGCCGCGAGGCTTCGAGCACGTACGACAGATCCGCCGAGCCGTCCGGCAAGGACGGCGTCCCGACGGCGATGAAGACGATCTTCGCACCGGCGACGGCCTCGGTCGTCTTCGTCGTGAAGTGCAGCCGGCCCAGCCGCGCGTTGCGCGACACCAGCTGGGGGAGGCCGGGCTCGTGAAACGGAATCTCACCGCGCTCGAGGGTCTCGATGCGCTTCGGATCGATGTCGACGCAGGTGACGTCATGACCGAAATCCGAGAACCCAGCGCCCGTGACGAGGCCGACGTAGCCGGTACCGATGACTGCGATCTTCACCCTGCGACGCTAGCCCAGAGAGAATCGATGAGTAGGGCAACGGCTTCGAATCTTCAGCTCAACGCCGCCCGACGCGGCTCCAGTTGCGCCCCTGGGCGCCATGCAGGCTGTAGGCACCGCCGGCGCGGGGATCGGTGTTGATCACGATCCGTTGGATCGGGCTCGCGTTCAGGCGAAGGACTTCACCCGTACCGACCGGGAAGCGCGCGCCTAGATCGATCTTGTGGATCGTTCCGTTCGTGTAGATGACCTGGACCTGCGTGATCACCGGAGCGCCGCGCACGCCTTCGATGCGCAGGCGATCGAAGGTCTGACCGCGCAACGGCAGGTTCTGACGGGTCGTGTTGGCTGCATATCCGTTCGCGAGCGTGACCCAACGAGACTGGAACTCACGGTGCCAACGCGTGCGCTCGAAGCGCTGATAGGGAGCACGCTCGCGCTCGAAGTAGTCGGCACCGTCGTAGTCGCGGTAGTCGTCGCGTCGATCGACCTGGGGTGACGGCGCGGGACGATACGGTTGAGCGGAGGCGCTCATGGATCCGGCGATGGAGAGAGCAGTGATCAACACGATGCGCTTCATATCCGGACGGAGTGCATCGGTCGCACCAGGCGCGGTCAGAACCTCTCGGAGCCACCGACAACGTCTGCCGAAACCGCAGACGTTGCTGCGGGAGACGCATGAGAGGGCAGCGGTTTGCCTCGTAGTTACAAAATCTTGAGTCGTGGCACGCGATGAGCACTATCTCCGGTTCGAAGCGCTCGAAAGGGTGCTCTGGAGAAATCATATGAACATCAAGGCTCTCATCACCACGCTCGTTATTGGTTCGTCTTCGATGGCGTCGGCTGATTCGCTGACTGTTCGTGGCTCGGTTTCCGTGAGCCTTGGAAGCAGCGCCCGCCCCGCACCCCGCTCGCTGGTCGTGCATGATGACTGCGCGCCGGTCCAGGCCGCTCCGTATCGCCCGGCTCCGTCGCGCCCCTACCATGATCACCCCACTCGGCCGGTGGTCGTGCAGCCTGTCTGGCAGGCGCCCGTCTACAACCCGGCCAACGTGCTCGTGAGCTCGACGGCGAGCCAGTACACCGGCACGATCTACAGCCAGCCCCGCTACTTCGCAGCGCCTGGTGCGAATGCATGGTTCGACCTCAGCGAGGCGACTCGGATCGAAGCTGGTCGCCAGTTCTTCAAGATCGGAGCTAACAAGGGCTCGTTCCGTAGTCTGCGCCTCGACGCACTCGGCAACGGCCGCTCGAACATCGAGCAGGTGACGATCGAGTTCGCGGATGCCGAGGGTCGTGCGAAGCACCAGGTGGTCAAGCTCGACTCGTGGATCGGCCGTGGCAACACGACCCTGACGATCGACCTCGACGGCAACTATCGCCGGATCACGCGCGTGATCATCTACGGCTCGACCGATCGCGGCTCGGCCTACAAGCTGATGGCGCTCTGAGCCCATCGTGATCGCCACCCAAGCCTAGCTCCAGACGGGTTAGGCTCGGGTTCGTGCGTTGGCTTCTCCTCGGTCTGCTCGTCGCCTGCGGCCGCAAGACCGAGGCAGTCGAGGACGGCGCGCTGCTTTTGGACACCCTCGCCGACGGCACGGTCGATACCTTCGCGCTGCCACCGTGCGAGACACCGGTCGCCGGAACGGCCGTCTCTCTCCGTCGCCTCCTCGAGCTTCCAAACTTCGAGAGTCCCGTCCTCGTTGCGGCGCCGCTCAACGACACGCGCCAGTTCATCGTCTCGAAGGAAGGGACGATCCGGATCATGGAGGACGAGCAGTTGCTCGGGACACCGTTTCTCGATCTGGGAGGGCAGCTGTTCGTGGGTGGCGAAGCGGGCTTGCTTGGCCTCGCGTTTCATCCGCGCTACGCGACCAATCGTCGGTTCTTCATCTACTACACGCGGGTCCAAGCAGGTGATGGGGACTTTCCTTTGCGAAATGTCGTTGCCCGCTGCGAGACGATGCCGACGAACCCGGATGCTGCAGACGCGACCTCCTGCGTCGAGCTCCTCGCGATTCGCGATCGCGCCGCCAATCACAACGGCGGCATGATCGAGTTTGGCCGCGATGGGTTCCTCTATATCGGCACGGGAGATGGTGGTGGCTCCGGTGATCCACAGGGCAATGGTCAAACCTTGACCGACGGCCAACCGACACCGTTCTCCGTTGCGCTGCTAGGGAAGCTGCTGCGGATCGACGTGGACATCGAGCCGTACGGAATTCCGGCTGATAACCCGTTCGTCGGCAGCGGTGCTCCCGAGGTGTATGCGCTCGGGTTGCGAAATCCGTGGCGGTGGTCGTTCGACAGCGAGACCGACGACATCTGGATCGGTGACGTCGGTCAGCGAGAGATCGAAGAGATCGACTTCGTGAAGCCGAGCGAGCTAGCAGGCGCCAACTTCGGCTGGAAGAACTGGGAAGGCAGAAACTGTTTCGATACGCCGTGCCCGACGGAAGCACGCGTGTTTCCCGTCGACGAGCGAGCACATGCAGCGCCAGATCTGTTCACGGCGATCATCGGTGGTCAGGTCTATCGAGGAACCTGTTTCCCGGATCTCGTTGGCACCTACTTCTACGCCGATCACAACGGTGGCCAGCTCGCCACGGCGAACCAAGAGGGCGCCGCCGTCGTGATCAACAATCTATCCCCGCTGGAGGGTGAGACGTTTCCCAACGGGGTGTCTTCGATCCATGCGGATGCGCGCCAGGAGCTGTACTTGACGACCATCGCCGCCTCGGGAGCGAATCGCCCAGGGGCGGTCTATCGGCTCGAGGTTCATCCCTAGTTGATGATCGCGGTGGCGCGTTCCCTCCGCGATTCGGCACGCGAGGTGCCGAACAGGATCGAGAGACGCATCACAGCCACATGATCCGCGAGAAGTGGAGCGTGACGACCTGCCAGGTGCCGTCGGGTTTCGGCAGCGCGATCAGGCTCGCCCACAGGCGCATCTTCTGATCCTCGGTCTTGCCGTCGAGGTCGACGCGCGAGACGGCGAAGCCCCACGTCCTCGAGGTGCGTTGCAAGGACGTGAGCTCGGTCAGCTGGAGCTTGCTCCACGTCCCAAGGAGCTTCGCCGCGCCTGCGCCGACACCTCGGTCAGCGGTGCTCGACCCGAGCACGATCGTCGACGGCTCGACGAGCAGGGCTTTCGCGAGCTTGGTCGGGGAGGTGGCGAAGTGTTCGCCCGTTGGCGGACCACCACCGAGACTCGGGAGCTCGTCCCACGTGTCGGGCTTCGCGGTGTCGATGTGAAACAGCACGACCTTCCAGCCGCCCTTGTCGACCGCGAGATCCGGAAGACGTCGGACTTGGTGAACGGCTTCGCGTCGAGCGTGGTGCGCCACGACCTCCGGCGACCAGGTTCACGACCGACGACTTCAGCTTCGACTTGGTCGGAGGCGCGAGCTTCCCGTCGATGTGGCCGGCAGCTAACGGCTCGAAAGTCAGCGTGTTTCTGGTTGGCCGCGACGTGGGTCCAGACGTGTCGTCTGTATGGGGGCGATGAACAAGACGCTGCTCGGATTCGGCTTCGTGGTGGCTGCGCTGGGCGTCTGGGGGCTCGGCGGCTGTGGAAAGAAAGCAGCCAGCTGTGACGCGGTGTTCGAGCACGTTCGCGAGCTCGCTCCTACCGAGATGCGCGACCTGATCGATGGCAGCAAGGACGGGGCGCTCAAGAAATGCGAGACCCTCAGCGTCGAGCAGCGCACGTGCATCCTCGCCGCGGGCGACCTGGCCGAGGTGTCGGCCTGCAAGAAGAAGTAGCCGTGCTGTAGCTTTCGCGCTCCCGCGGGCAGACGACAGTCCGCGCGATGAGAAGCGTGATCGCGATGGTGTTGCTCACGGCATGCACGGCAGAGGAACCCGTGACCGCGGCGACCGGTGAGCTCGAGGGGTGGACGGCGGGGCCCGTGCTGCCGACGCCTCGCGCGAATCACTGCAGCGCCGCGATCGGCGACTGGGTGCTCGCGATCGGCGGCAACTTCAAGCAGCCGAACGGCGAGTTCGCGAAGACCGACGAGATCCATGCGGCGCGCCTCGCCGATGGCGTGCTCGGGCCGTGGCAGCTCGCCGGTCACACCGCGAGCCCGGTCACCGAGTGCAGCGCCACCACAGACGGTGCGCAGCTCTACGTGATCGACGGCATCTACGACGTCGAGACCGACGGCCGCCAGGTATTCGCGGCCGCGTTCGACCAGGCGATGGGGCTGCTAGGGGCGTTCGCGTCGACGAGCACGCTGCCGAGCGCCGTGATCTCGTCGGAGGCCGTCGTCCGTCACGATCGACTGCTCGTGATGGACACGCTGCTGCCCGCCGAGGGCGATCAGACCGTGACGTACACGTTCGACGCCGATGCGTGGCTCACCGCCGACTGGGGCATCGGGTTTCGCGCGCAGGCCGAGTACGCGTTCTCGGATCGCTTCGCGTACACGCTCGGTGGCTACACCGGCGGCGAGGGCAATCCCGCGAGTAGCGAGGTGTTCGTCGCGTCGCTCGACATCACCGGGGTCCGCGCGACGACGCCGCTCCCCGAGCCCGTGATCTTCGGCGAGGCGGTGGCCGTCGATGACTGGGTATTCGTCGTCGGTGGGCGCTCGCAGGTGTTTGGTGGGACGGCTTCGACGAAGGTGTATGCCGCGCAGGCGACGGAGGGAGGGCTCGGCGCGTGGAGCGAGGTCGCGGCGTTACCGATGGGGCGGACGAATCACGAGCTGGTGCTGGTCGGGGATGACCTCGTGGTGCTCGGCGGCGCCGATGCCGCCGGCGGTGATGCGACCGTGCTGGTAGCGCGGGTGCGATTTCCCTGAGAATCTTGGGGGTGGCTGGTGGCTGCTGTCGACCGATCGTGAGGAGGCATGATGCAGAAGATCTTCGTCGGGCTGTGCGGTGCGATGGTGATGATGCTCGTCGCGTTCGGCGTTGCCGGCACGCAGTCGGCGGACGCCGACAAGGACATGCCCAACGGCGCGTCGTGCACGTTCAGCTCGGACTGCAAGAGCAAGAACTGCACGTCCAAGGTCTGCAAGGCGAAGAGCGGCAGTAGCGGCAAGCAGCTCGGCAATGGGATGAGCTGCACGTTCAGCTCGGACTGCGAGAGCAAGAACTGCTTGCTCAAGGTCTGCACGGCGAAGAGCGGCAGTCGCAGCAAGCAGCTCGGCAACGGCGCGAAGTGCACGTTCAGCTCGGACTGCGAGAGCAAGAACTGCTCGTTCAAGGTCTGCAAAAAGCGCTAGGCGAGATCGTCGGACACGGCACGCGACCTAGTGCCCCGTATCAGAACGATCGACAAGATCACGAAGCGATGCTCGTGCGAGATCGATCGCTTCGGCTCGATCAGCGTGTCGTCAAATCACAGATCCGGGGAGACTAGTTGTTGAGCGTGTCGAACAACTGGCGCACGGCCGGGTGGGTCGCGCAGTTCGCCTGCAGCGACTTCACGGTCTCCTGACCGATCGCGAGGATCCGCCCGCCATGCTTCTGCGCGATCTCTTGCTGCTTCGCGGGGTCGGCCGAAAGCTTCTTGAACGCCGCGATCACGTCCTTGTTCCTCGCGGCGTGATCCGCGAGCGCCTTCGCGAGGGCCTCGCAATCGGCGGCGTGCTGCTTCGCGAGCTTCGCGATCTGCGCCATCGACTTGAGCGCGGCATCGACGACCGCGTCCTCGGGCATCGCCGAGAGCTGCGCGGCGGTGGGAGGGGCAGATCCGGCGGTAGGCTCGCGCTTCTCGTTGCTACAACCGAGGAAGACGCCGATCAACCCGAGCACGAGGGCCAGTCGCAACATGGCAAAGGCGTACCATGAAGTGTCGGGTTCTCGTCGGAGAGGCGAGGTTCGCGCGCAACACTGACGCACCCGGGCCACGGCACGCCGTGGCAAGGTCCGAGAATTCGCGGACTCGAGCGGTCGTTCGGTGGCCGGACCGCGGTGGTGCCGAAGTTGCTCGTGGCCGGCGCATGCTTCGCGGATTGGCGCCGGTGCTGCTGCTGCTGCTCGGATCGACCGGGTGCATGACGTATCGACCGGGCGCGTTCGCCCACGGCATGACCGTGTTCACCGGCGAGAAGGCGACCCTGGGGTGTCTCGATGTCGCCGTCGAGCGCCGCGAGGACCACGACAAGTCGGCGGTGCTCGCCTACAAGTTCGGCAATCGCTGCGAGCAACCGCAGACCGTGGACCTCGGTTCACTCCGCGTGATCGGGCGCGATGTTGCGGGTGCCGAGCACGCGCTGCGGCCGTTCGATCCGAGGTACCAGATCCGGCCGCTGGCCCTCGATGCGCGGCTCAGTGGTGGCGAGGCGATCGCGTACGTCGCCGAGGACCACGTCGGCGTCGAGCTCGTTCAAGTCTGTGTCGATGCCGGCGGGCTCGTCGCGGGGCACTCGCGTTGGATGTGCTTCGCGAAGCAGGTCGAGGTGCCGAAGGACGAGCCCGAAGCCGAGCCGGAGGAACCAGCCGAGCCCGCGCTCGTGCACGAGGAGGCAGCATGAGGATCGCGCTCTTGATCGTGGCGGCGCTCGCCGCGAAGTCCGCTGTCGCGCTCGCCGGTGGGAGCTGTGGCGGCGGTGGCGGCGGCGGCGGCGGTGGCGGTGGTGGCGGTGGCGGTGGAGCTCCCGCGTGCTCCGAGACCACCGACATCGTCGGCTACCGCGAGTGCAAGCCGTATGGCACGTGGGCGAAGAACACGACGCTGCCGACGATCGTCGTCGAGCTCGGCCTGAACATCCGCCAGTTCGACAACCCGATGGGGACGCAGACCGGCACCGTGAAGCACATGGAGGAGAACTTCTCGTACAAGGTCACCGGTCCCGAGCGCGGGACCAAGAAGGCGCTCGACACGGCGGTCGTCGCGAACGTTCGCATCGGCACCGGCTCGGCCGGCTTCTACGTCGCCGCGGATCTCGAGCTCGGCGGCGTCGCCGGTGCGCAGGGCGATGCCGAGATGATGACGCCGGGGATGCGCGGGACGCCGGAGCTCGAGCGCACCAGCGTCTCGCTCATCGGGGGCTACGCGGTCGCCGGCTTTCGCGGGCGGAGCGGCAAGCTCGACCTCGGCGCGGAGGCGGCGGCCGGTGGCTACTTCGTCCAGTACAACTATCACTCGCAGTATCACGCGTGCGAGACCACGACGTCGGTCGGGGCCGGCAAGGGGCTGGTCGAGGCGCGAGCTCGAGCGGCGTACTGGGTCTCGCCCTATGCGCAGGTCGGCGCGGCGGTGGGCAAGAGCTTGATCGACGACGGCTGGATGACCGGCGTGTTCGTCAACGGGATGACTCGGTCGTTCGGCGGTCGCTGATCAGCGCGTCGGGGACTCGTTGATGCGGTCCCGAACCCTGCCAACAACGCGAGCTCCGCGGAAAGACACCATGAGCTCGTAGAGCGACTGCACGGTCTCGAGTCCGTCGGGTGACCGCGACATGCCGATCGGAGCCGCCTTGTTCATCGGGAGGAGTCGGCTTTCCGTCGGTCGCTCGCCTCCGCCGGGCCGATCAGGCGCGCGCCGCGGAGGTACATCACCAGCTTGTAGAGCTGACGCATGTCCTCGTGTCGACGTGCGACAGCTGCTGGAGACAAGTCGATTTCACGCTTCTTCGTCATCGTCGAGGTTCTCGAGTCTTTGAAGGTCGACCAGGTCCTGCGGCCGACCGGCCATGCGCTTCATGGTAGCAAGGCCTGCTCGCGAAACGATCGACATCGTCTTCCCTGCCACCGGCTCGATGATGATGCGTGTCTTCCAGACGTCCTCGAGATCAGGTGCGACCACGAGCAGATCCAGTGTGAGCATATTGCCCGTCGCGGGATCCATCTTCGAGACTCGTTGAACTTCGCGAGGCGTTCCTGCAGCGAGACCGAACGTGATCTTGCGTGCGGGAATGTCGAAGCCAGAGGCGCGCGCGACGCGCAGTGCATCAGCGACCTGGGCGTCGCGAACGAGCAGGTCGATATCCTTCGTCGCGCGAACGAACCCGTGATAGCCAACCGCCAGACCACCGCAGACCGCATACTCGATGTGCTCGCGCTCGAACGCTTCGACCAAGATCTCGAGCTCGGCGATCAGGTCGAACGGCATCGCTAGACCTCGAGCTCTTCGCCTTCGCGTGCGGGCACGAGCTCGATCGCCTTGCCGCCCTGCTTCGCATCGAGCGACGCGCGCGCCGCCTTGCAGAGCGCATCGACGTCGTCGTCGCTGTAGTCCTGGTCGTAGTGGAACATCACCAGCTTCTTGACCTTCGCGCGCACGGCGGCGTCGATCGCGTCCTCGTACGACGAGAAGCCGCGGTTGCGTCGCGTCGCCTGATCCTCGGGGTTGTACGTGGTGTCGTGGAGCAGCACGTCGACACCGCGATAGAACTCGATCGCCTCGAGCGGCGCGCCGCCGTCCTCGGGATAGCCGACGTCGGAGGCGTAGACGAACGCCTTGCCAGCCTCTTCGATCTTGAAGGCGAGCGCGTTGGCTCTGCCGTGCGCGTGCTCGCGCGCCGTGATCGTCAGCCCCTCGGCCGCGAAGGGCGTGCCGAGCGGGGCGGCACGAACATCGAACGTCGCCGAGAAGTTCTTGAGCGACTGCAGCGGCGAGAAGTTCGGATCCATCTGGCCCTCGAGGATCTGTTCGAGGACGTCGGGCGAGCCGCCGGGGCCCCACACCGTGAACGCGTTGCCCCCGATGAACACCGGCGCGAAGAAGCCGAGGCCCTGGATGTGATCCCAGTGCGTGTGCGAGAGCAGCATCGTCGCGTGCCCGCCGCCCTTGCCGAACACGCCGCCCATCAACGTGTTGCCGAGGTGCATGAGGCCGGTGCCCATGTCGATGATCACGAGCCCACCCGTGGCGGTGTGCACCGACACGCACGACGTGTTGCCGCCGTAGCGGATCGTGTCGGGACCGGGTGCGGGGATCGAGCCACGCACGCCCCAGAACTTGATCTTCATTCGTCCCCCAGCGGGATCTCGAGACCCTCGTACGCGGACATCACCTCGAACGTCTCTTCCTGCGCGGCTGCGACACCGCGATACGTCGCGAGGATCTTGTCGTTGTCGTCGTCGGACCGCAGCGGCGCGTGGTGGAAGAAACACAGGCGTTTGACGTTGGCGTCGTGCGCGATGGCGATCGCGTCGTCGGGATGCGAGTGGCCCCAGTGCGGGCGCAGCTTGTACTCGTCCTTGGTGAACTGGGTGTCGTAGATCAGCAGGTCCGCATTCTTCGCGAGCGCGACCACCCCGGCGCGCATCTTGTCGAGCTCCGCGACGACGTCAGCCGGCAGCGGCTCGCCGAGCTTGGGCGGGGTGGTGACGAACTCGCGGCCGAACAGGATGTCGGCGAACGGCGCGGTATCGGCGCAGTAGACGACCGCGGCACCGTCGACATCGATCCGGTACGCCATCGCGATCCACGGGTGGTTGAGCCGCGCGCAGGTGATCTTGGCCCTGCCGACGTCGAACTGCGCACCCTCGATGACCTCGTGAAACGACATCTCCGCGTGCATCGCGGTCAGCGGCACCGGGAAGTACGGCATGTCGTGTTGCTGGCTGAACACCGCCTCGAGGTGCGTGTCCCGCTGCCGCGCGAAGATGTCCACCTGATTGCCGGCGCGATACAGCGGCGAGAAGAACGGCAGCCCCTGCACGTGATCCCAGTGGGTGTGGCTGATCAGGATCGTCGTCGAGCCTTTACCATCGCCGAACGCCTCCTCCATCAGCGATTTGCCGAGGCGCCGCAGCCCGGTGCCGGCATCGATGATGATCGGCGAGCCGCCCTTGGGCCTGACCTCAACACACGAGGTATTGCCGCCGTACCTGCTGGTCGATTGACCGGGTACGGGAATCGAACCACGAACACCCCAGAACCTGACTCGCATGCTCAGCTGACGCGCCGACGGCGACCCTATCCCGCTCGTTCCCCTATAGCTAGAAGAGCTTGCGCGAATCTAGGAGGATCGTCACCGGACCGTCGTTGACCAGCGAGACCGCCATGTCGGCTCCGAACTCGCCTGCGGCGACGTGTTCGACCCCTGCGGAGCGGATCAGGACAAGTGATTGCTCGTAGAGGGCCTTGGCAGCGACCGGCTCGAGCGCACCTATGAAGGAGGGACGGCGCCCCTGGCGGGCGTCGCCGTAGAGGGTGAACTGCGAGACCACGAGGACTCCGCCTTTGGTCTCGAGGACGGACAGGTTCATCTTGCCGGCCGGGTCCGCAAAGATCCGCAGATTCAGTAGTTTGTCAACGATGTAGCCGAGGTCGACCTCGCTGTCACCGGCACCGGCACCGAGCAGGACGAGTAGCCCAGGACCGATCTCCCCCGTTACTCGGTCCTCCACGGTGACCTTGGCCTGGGTGACGCGCTGAACCACCGCTCGCATGCCCGGCTCCTACCACGGGGACTTGCGATCCTTGGCTCGCAACGCAGCGCAATTGCAGCCCTCGAGCGACGTGCGGTCACAATGGCAGGCCTTGAATTCAAGGCGCCTTAACAATCCTGAGGGCTTCGGCTCGCACGTTGTCGACTGCAGTCCGCCCGAGGAGCGCCCGATGTTCCCCACAGGCAACCGTGCGAGCTTGCTGGGGGTCGAAGGGACCGTTAGGATGCGCGCGCTTATGAGGTTCCTGCTGATCGTCATGGTCGCTGCTTGCGGCAAGGAGATCGGCGACGAGTGCATCGTCAGCTCCGACTGCAGCCCGAACGGCGATCGCCAGTGCGACGTCTCGAGCAAGGGCGGCTACTGCACGATCCAAGGTTGCGACTTCGACACCTGCCCCGAGGAGGCCGCCTGCGTGCGGTTCTTCACCGGCAGCTTCTCGAACAGGCCGTGCGATCCGACGACGGAGAACCTGGGCACCGACGACTGCACCCTCGACGAGCTGTGCTCGCTGGTCGGCCAGTGCGTGCCGCGCAACAGCGAGGTTCGCTTTTGCATGCGCAAGTGCAGCAGCAACGATGACTGCCGCGACGGCTACGAGTGCCGCAACACGCAGCTGATGATCGAGCACGGCGGTGAGCCGGTGCTGGCGCCGGGTGTCGTGTTCACGGGCTCGCCGAACTTCTGCGCGCCGTCGTTGAACTGACCGCACGGCCTCGGGAATCGCGGGAGCGAAGAAATCCCGCAACCGGACGAGTCTGCGGCGATAGGCCGCCCCATGGAGCTCGCGCCGTCGGTCATCTACAACCTCGAGCTCGATCGGGTTCGACTTCGTGCGATCTGGGCACGTCAACGGCGTGATGGGGATGAACCCGGAACCGAACGAACGCGCGGCGAGCTGGCGAAGATCGAATCGACGTTAGCGCAACTGAGATCCGAAGCGACCAGCCCGCCCCGGGACAGTCACAAGCGATTTCGGCAAGGTGTTCGAAGGGACCCGGCTCTTGCTCGACGAGCTCGTCGCAACCTCGATCCGGAAGTAAGAATGCGCGCCATCCTCATCCTCCTCGCTGTCACCGCCATTGGCTGCGGAGACAAGAGAACTGCGGTCTATGAAGCGGCTGCGAGACGAGTGAATCCGATCTTGCTGGCCCTTCAACCCACCAGAGAGAAGTTTCGGCTCGCCCACCCACAGGGGAGCGATTCCAAATTCTACGACGAGCAGCCAGCGGTCGTCTCCAACGCGATTGCTGCCTGCAACGATGCTCGCACGCTCTTCGCGGAACTCGGTAGGGCCGAGTTTGGCGAGACTTCGGACCTGAGCGAGTTCGACGTAGGGCTGGCCGCACGAGAACTAGCCATTCCCTGGAAGAGCTGCCCCTCTCAAGAGGATCGGAATCATGCGCGCTATCTGTGTTGGCGTACGTGTCTCGGGATGTGGGCTGTCCTCGCAAACGAAGCGGAACATCTTCGGCGGTGTGCACGCGAAGTTGGAGTGGAGATCGTGTCACTTGGCGCAACCGACGCTCCCCTAAAGCGCTGCCCGAGGTTCTCGGAATGAGCCGTCAGCCGACGACCAAACCAACGTCCATTGATACGATCGCGCAGTGATCGCCGGGTTCTTGCTGCGCCGACTCGCGTCGGGTGCCCTGGCGATCCTCGGCGTTTCGGTGCTGGTGTTCTCGTTCCTGCACCTCGTGCCGGGAGATCCCGTCGATCATCTCGCCGGCGGTGACGCCACCGTCGAGCAGCGCCAGAAGCTCGAGGAGTGCATGGGGCTCGACCAGAGCCTGCCTCGCCAGTTCCTCGGCTTCATGGGGAACATCCTCGACGGCTCCCTCGGCAAGCAGTGCCCCGAGATCAAGGGCCGCGAGACCGTGTCGGGACGGATCGCGGAGGTGTTCCCGCACACCGTGTGGCTCGCCGTCGCGGGGATGCTGGTCGCGATCCTCTTCGCGCTGCCGCTGGGGATCCTCGCGGCGGTCAAGCGTGGGACCTGGATCGACACGCTCGCGACGACGACCTCGCTCGCCGGCATCGCCATCCCGCAGATGATGTTCGCGCCGCTGCTCGTGCTGATCTTCTTCGCGGTGCTCGGCTGGTTCCCGGGTCCGACGGAGACCGGCCCGGCGGCGCTCGTGTTGCCGGCGTTCGCCGTCGGCACCCACCTGACGGCGATGCTCGCGCGGATGACGCGCACGTCGATGGTCGACACGCTCGGCGAGGACTACATCCGCACCGCGCGTGCGAAGGGCCTGCCGGAGGGCCGCGTGCTGTTCGTCCATGCGCTGCGCAACTCGCTGTTGCCGGTGATCACGATCGCGGGCCTCCAGTTCGGCTCGCTGCTGTCGGGCGCGGTGGTGATCGAGAACGTGTTCGCGCGGCCAGGTCTCGGCACCACGCTGCTCGACGCGATCCGCGAGCGGAACTATCCCGTCGTGCAGGGCTGCGTGCTGGTGATCGCGGCGATCTACGTGGTGGTGAACCTCCTGGTCGATCTGGCGTACGGCCTCGCGGATCCGCGGATCAGGCGGGCCGCGTGAAGCTCTCGGTCAGCGCGAAGGTCGGCGCCGGCATGCTCGGCGTGTTCGTGTTCGCCGGCGTGTTCGGTCCCTGGATCGCGCCGTACGACGTCTCGGATGTCGCGCAGGATCTGTCGCATCGCTTCGAGGGTGCGAGCAGCGAGCACTGGCTCGGGACCGATTCGCGGGGGCTCGATGCGCTGTCGCAGTTGCTGTGGGGCGCGCGCTCCGCGCTCCAGCTCAGCGTGATCGTCGTCGCGATCTCGTCCGTGATCGGGCTCGCCGTCGGCACGATCGCGGGTTGGTTCCGCGGCTGGGTCGACGAGGTGCTGATGCGCTTCGTCGACATCCTGATGGCGTTCCCGGGAATTCTGCTCAACATCGCGATCGTCGCCACCGTCGACAAACCGGGGCTCGGCATCATGATCGCGGCCCTCTGCGCGAACGGCTGGGTCGGCTATGCACGCGTCGCCCGCGGCCAGGTCCTCGCCCTGCGCGAGCGCGACTTCGTCACCGCCACCGTCGCACTCGGCGCGTCGAACCTCCGCGTGATGGGCCGCCACCTGATCCCGAACTTGATGGGGCCGGCGCTCGTCCAGATCTCGTTCGCGTTCGGGGGCGTGATCCTCGTCGAGGCCACGCTCTCGTTCCTCGGCCTCGGACCGCAGGTCGACTACACCTGGGGCTCGATGCTCGATCAGGCGCGGACGTTCTTATGGAAGTCCGATTGGGTGAAGCTCTACACCTTGGTGCCCGGGCTCGCGATCATGTGGGTCGTGCTCGGCGCGAATCTGCTCGGCGACGGCCTCCGCGATCGGCTCGATCCGCGGCAGCGGGGGCGGTAGCGATGGCGTTCCGGGTTCGTGTCTGCGCACGACTCGACGTCCAGGCCGGCACGCTCAAGGCGTTCCAGGTCACCGGCGTGACCTGGCCGGTGCTGGTCACGGTCGTCGACGGAGAGGTCGTCGCAGTCCCCGGCGTGTGTCCGCACGAGGACGTCCCGCTCGCGAAGGGGACGCTGGATCGCGGCGAGCTGATCTGCCCGGGCCACGGCTACACGTTCGATCTGCGCGACGGCACGTGCACGCACGATCCGACGCTCGTGCTACGCCGGTATCCGGTGACCATCGTCGACGGTCAGATCTACGTCGATCTCCTCTAGGAGGAGCCTGTACGCCGTAGCCTGATCGGCTGTACGGAAAGCCGGCGTCGCAAGCTCGGCCTAGGAGTGATCGTCGAGATCGGAGTCCGCGTTCGTGTAGTACCAGCGCTCGGGATCCAGCAACCGGGGATCGCCGCCCACAGCAGGGATCATGACGAGGAACGGCTTCTTGCCACGCTCGACGAACAGCGTGCGATGCATCGGCCGGTGCGAGCTGTCGCGTTCGAGGAGCTTGATCTCGACCATCTCCGCAGCCGTGGTCTCGGCGCAGTGCTCGGAGGCCGCGAGCAGGCAGGTGCGCCAGTGATCGGGGGTGGCGAGCACGTCGACGATCCGGTGGATGCGATCGTCGATCTGCTCGATCACGCACACGCCGATCGGTTGCCCGCGATCGACGACGATGTAGATCGGCTGCTTGTCCGCGGGTGCCTGCTGGAACCGCCAGGTGTAGAACGCACCGTCGCGGATCGCGGTGAGGCGGAGCGACGTGCGCGCCTGCTCCCACACCCGATCGATCCTCGGATCGTGCGCGGTCGCCGGCACCAGTCGAGCGGAGGTGTGGGGGCGCAGGATCTTCGAGGCGATCGAGGCGATCGGTTTGGGGACCTTGAACACCTCGCCACGCAGGGGCCGGACCCAGCGCACGACCTGGCCGACCTCCTTCGAGCCGCCGTTCTTGAGCGGCGTCACGTTCATCTCGCCTGGCGCGCCGTACATGCAAGTGATGTGGTGCTGGTGCATCGCGGCCCGCGAGGCGTTGTGGAGGAGTGCCCCGATGCCGCGGCGGCGGAACGTCTCGCGGACGAAGCCGTCACCGCCGAGCGCACCGCGGATCTCCTCGCCATCGAGCCACAGCCGCCACGGAAAGAACGACGTGCAGCCGGCGACCTTGTCGCCCTCGACGGCGAGCCAGGTGATCGCGGGCCCCCCGGGGTTGGTCTCGTAGAGCCATCGCCAGCGAGCAGCGATGTCGCAGTTCGGGATCATCTCGCCAATCAACACCTGGAGCTCGGAGCGATCGTTCGCGGTTGCCTCACGCACGGTCACCATGAGGTCCTGACTCTACCGCCCACCGCCGGTGAAGTCGCGACTACTTGTAGTCGGGCTCGACGAGCTTGACGTCGGTGATGCCGGCGTCGCTGAACGCCTTGGTCACGGACGCGCGGTCACCGAGGACGACGATCACCTCGTTCGCGGGATCGAGCTCCTTCGCGAGGAGCGACTTGACCTGCGCGAGCGACACCGCGGCGACCTGCTGGAGCAGGCTGTTGTAGTAGTTCGGGTCGAGGTGGTAGCGAGCGATCAGGCCGAGCCGGCCCGCGAGCTCGGCCGACATCGTCGACTCGCCCAGCAGACTTTGGATCAGCTTGCGACGAGCGCGCGCGAACGAGGCGTCGAACTCGGTGCCCTTGCGCAGCGAGTCGATGTTGTCGCGCATCGCCTTCAGCGACTCGCCGGCGCGCGGTGCATCCACCGAACCGCCGAGGTCGTAGTTCGACGGGCCGACGCGGGTGTCGCGATTGGCGTACATGCCGTAGGTCGAACCGAGCTTGCTGCGGATCTCCCACATCTTGTCGTTGAGCATCGCCGACAGCACCATGCGCGCGGCCTGCTGACCGTCGATGCCGGCCGGCGACGGGTACAGGATGTTGACGTTCATCTGCGGGTCTTCGTCGCCGATCACGCCGATGTACATCGGGCCGTTGCGCTTGTGCGGCTCGGGCGAGATCGGCTTGTCCTTGTGGCCGACGCTCCAGTCGCCGAAGGTGCTCGAGATCAGCTTCTTCGCCCGGTTGAGATCGAACGCACCCGCGATGATCAGCGTCGCGTTCGCCGCGCTGTAGTGCTTGTCGCGGAACGCGGTGAGCTTGTCGCGACCGACGGCCTCGACCGCACTCGGCGGCGGCGCGCCGGTCTTGGTGTACGGGTGATCCGCGCCGTAGACCGCCATCAACTGCTGGCGCTGGAACTCGAGACGCTGCTGCGCGCGGCGGAGCTTGAGCGCGAGCTTGGTGCTCTTCTGCCAGCCCTCGACCTGCTGCTGGTTGTACGTGCCGGCCTTGATCATGCGCTCGAGGCCCTTCACCACGACGTCGAGGTAGATGTTCATACCGCGCGCACTGCAGATCGTGTGATCCGCCGACGCGCCGCAGCCGATCTGCACACCCGTACGACCGACCGCTTCGGAGTCCATCGGCCCGCCGAGGAAGTCGGCGGCCTTGTCGGCGAGCATCGGATTGTCATCGGAGATCGCCCCACCGACATCGAAGATCAGCTGCGCGGAGATCGTCGGGATCGTGGTGTCGACGGGGAGCAGCACGATGCGCATCCCGTTGCCGAGCGTGTAGCGTTGCGCCCCCGAAAGGCTCTTGAGCTCGGTCGCGACGCGGAACGGACGGCGCGCCTCCGCGGGATCGACATCCGGCTGCTCGATCGCCTCGTGCGACTTGGTCTTGAACACGACCTTGCTGCGCTTGTCGCCCTTGATGCCCGTCTTGTTCGGCTTGAACACGACGATGCGAGCCTTGTCGGGATCGAGCGCCTTCTTGACCGCGGCGCCGACCTTCGCGGGAGCGAACTTCTGGATCTTGTCGAGCTCGTGGAACACGTAGAGCTCCTTCGAGTCGAAGTCGAGATCACGGGTGAACTGCACGAGATCACCCATCTGGTTGCCGCGGCCACCGAACAGCGGCTCGAGCGACTGGATGAACTGCGCCTTGTTGCGGTTCTTGCTCTCCTCGATCTGCTCCCACGAGCCTTCATCCCAGCCGCGGTGGGCCTGGTTGGCCGCCTTGAACACGAAGTCGAGGCACTCGTCCTTGCGATCGAGGCTCTTGAGCTCCATCGCGATCATGAACACCGGCGCTTCCTGACCACCGAGGCGAAGCGGCGAGCTCGAGGTGGCGCAGTCGTAGCGATCGGCCTTGCGTGCGGCGTCGAAGAACGCGCCCCACACGCCGAAGTTCGCGAGCTCGCCCTCGGGCGTGGTCGCATCGGGCAGGGCCCACGCGACGGTGAGATAGGGACGCTCGATGTCGAGCTCGACCGTCTTCTCCTGACGCGACACCACGACCGGATCGACCTTGCGACGGGCGGCGGGCTTGCGCTTCTCGACGCCCGAGAACCACTTGTTGATCGACGCGATCGTCTCGTCGACCTGGATGCCGCCGGCGATGATCAGCGTCGCGCGCTCGGGGACGTAGAAGTCCTTCATGAACTGGCAGGCATCGGCGAGTGTGATCGTCGACAGCTGCTCGTCGTTACCGCCGGTCTCCTGCTCGTAGGCGTGACCCTTGGGATAGATCGACGACATCGCGATCTGCGGGATCAGCCCCTCGGGTGTGCGGTTGCCGCCGCGGATCTCGTTGCGCACGACGTCGCGCTCGCGGAGGAACTCCGCTTCGCTGATCGTCTCGCAGCCGTAGTGCATCCGCATCGCCTCCACCTTCACCATCGCGTCCATCTGCTCGGCGCGCGCGTACACCATGTAGTGCGTGGTGTCGGGGTTGGTGTACGCGTTCATGTTGATCGCGTTGTTCATCAGGAAGTGCATCAGCGGCTTGGTCTCGGGACCATCCGGCTTGTGCTGGAACATCATGTGCTCCACGAGGTGAGCGAGCCCGGCCTTGCCCGGCGGGTCCTCCTTCGCACCGACCTCGTAGCGAACGTCGACTTCGACGAGCTGCGTGCTCGGGTCCGGCATGACGACGAAGCGCAGACCGTTCTTCTCGAGACGACCACGCCTTTCGCCGTGCTTGAACGAGATCTGCGGCGTCGACGGGTTGCAGGCGATGAACAGCAAGGTGGCGGCCAGCGAGCCCATCCACACCCGGGTCGGAATCCTCATGGAGCGGGATCTTTCCCAATCTGCGGATGTTTGCAAGGTCGGCCTGCTGGCCACGTTGAGGCGCCGCCTTCGCGCTGCGACCGGGTGGCGTCGCAGGGGTTATGGGTTCCCGCCGGGAGGCGGTTCGGTCTATGGTCCGCCGCGAAATGGCTCGTGACCCGGACAAAGCGTTTTTCGGACATCCCGCCGGTCTCAGGACGCTGTTCTTCACCGAGATGTGGGAACGGTTCTCCTATTACGGGATGCGAGCGTTCCTCATCCTGTTCCTCGCGGCGCCCAAGTCCTTGGGTGGCATGGACATGTTCGAGCTCGACAAGGTCGGTGAGCAGGTCCCGAGCCCAGGTGCGAGTGCGATCGTCGGCATGTTCGGCGCGTCGGTCTACCTGCTCGGGTTGCCCGGCGGCTGGATCGCGGATCGCTTCCTCGGCCAGCGCAAGGCGGTGATGTTGGGTGGGCTCGGCATCGCGATCGGCAACGCCATCCTCGCGATCCCCGGCCTCGGCGACGGGTTCTACATCGGCCTCATCTTCATCGCGTTCGGCACCGGCTTCCTCAAGCCGAACATCTCGTCGCTGGTCGGCCAGCTCTACGGCGAGCACGACGTTCGTCGCGACAGCGGCTACACGATCTACTACATGGGCATCAACATCGGCGCCACGCTCGCGCCGTTTGCCTGCGGCTACCTCGCCACCGACGACGACTTCCGTGCATTCCTCACCAGCAAGGGCTGGGATCCGAACCTGTGCTGGAACTTCGCGTTCGGCGCCGCGGCGATCGGCATGGTCGGCGGGCTGATCCAGTTCGTGATCGGTCAGCGCGTGTTCGGCGAGGCCGGCAAGCACCCGACCATCCCCACAGATCCCGCGCTCGCGAAGCGCGATCGCACCATCCTGATCGCCGTCCTCGCCGCGCTCGCCGGGCTCGGCCTCCTGATCGCCATCGCGCGTCCGTCGGGAGACGTGATCTCCAACTCGATGGGCATCGGCCTGATCATCGGCTCGGTCGTGCTGTTCTTCGTGCTCTACCGCGCGGGTCGCGATGCCTCCGAGAAGCGCCGCATCCTCGCGATGATCCCGCTCTACATCGGCGCGATCGGCTTCTTCGGCATCTTCGAGCAGGCACCGACCACGCTCAACATCTTCGCCAGCAAGTACACCAGCCGAGACCTCCTCGGCATGGACGTGCCGGCGCCGTACTACCAGTCGGTCAACGCGATCTTCATCGTCGCGCTGGCTCCGGTGATGGCGTACCTCTGGGTGCGGCTCGCGCGTGCGAAGAAGGAGCCGTCGAGCGTCAACAAGTTCGGCATCGGGATGCTGTTGGTCGCGATGGCGTTCGTCGTGATGTTGCCGGCGAGTGGCGTCGATCAGACCGGTGGCGTGGTCAGCGGGTTCTACCTGATCGGCCTGTACTTCTTCTACACGGTCGCCGAGCTGTGCATCTCGCCGGTCGGGCTGTCGAGCATGTCGAAGCTGGCACCCAAGCGCCTCGGCGGCATGGTGATGGGGACCTGGTTCCTCGGCACCGCGATCGGCATCTACCTCGCCGGTCGCGCGACCGCGATCTCGTCGGGCGAGAGCTTCACGTTCCTGTTCAGCTTCCTGATGATCTCGGCGGTCGTGATGGCGATCGCGCTGTTCCTGATCGCCCCGCGCATCCGCCGGATGATGGAGAAGGACGCCGCCGCAGCGCCGCCCGCTGACGCGCCGGTCGCGCTGCCGATCGCGAAGGTCGAGAAGAAGAAGAGCTAGATCGTCGGCCAGGCGTCGAGCCGGATCCGCTCGACGCCGGTGATCCTCTCGAGCATCGCGCGCCACGTCGTCTCGGGGACGATCACCATGCCGTTGGGGTGCAAGGGATGCACCCCGACGACGCGACTGTTCGGATCCTTGCGCGCCTCGATCAGCGCGGCATCGAGCTGCGATCCTAGGCCGAGGAAGTTCAGCGTCAGCACGCGATAGCGGCGCTCGGCTGGAATCGGCTCGGGGCGCAGATTGATCGTCGCGCGCGCGTACCACGCGATCATGAAGGCGATGTGCCGCTCGGGGACGATCGCGACGCCACCGTCGGGGATCCTCACCGCCTGCGCGGCAGCGACGAGGGCGGGATGCGCGGTTACGCGACCCTCGGTGCGCGTGCCGACGTGCAGCAAGACGATGCCGAGCGCGAGGGCCGCGGCGAGGAGCGTAGACGGTGCCTTGATGCGGCGCAGGATCGGTTGGGCGACGATCGATCCGCAGAGCGCCATCGGCACGAACGCGATCACGCGGAGGCGCATCGCGAGACCCTGCCCGTCGGTGGTGTCGAGCCACGGCAGCGCGATCAACCCGCCGAGGGCGATCAACGACCACGCGACGACCTCCTTGCCGGCACCTTCGCGCGTGGTGAACGGGCCGGGCATCCTGCCGATTCGTCGACGCAGCAGCATGCCGCCGAGCGCGAGCACGACGCCGCCGAACGCGATGATCCAGGTGAGCAGGCCGCTGCTGACGATCAGTGTACCGATGCCGATCAGCTCGCCGGCGGTCTGGATCACGATCGCGAGGAGCAGGAGACGCGCGCGCCGATCGGGTTGCTCGAGGATCAACGTGACCGCCGCGGCGATCGCGAGGATCGCGCAGAGGATCGGCTCGTAGCCGAGGCGAAGCTTGTGCGCGCGCACGGGCAAGGTCCAGTCGGCATCGGTGGCGAACAGGCCGTCGATCAGATCGAGATCGCCGGGCGACAGGAACCGCTCGGGCATCACGAGGCCGGCGAGCACCAGGATGCCGAGCCCGATCGCGATCGGCAGGATGCGTCGCCAGCGCAGCATTCCTCGCCGGAAGGCCTCGGCGATGGCGGCGGGGATCGCGATCCCGAGCACGAGCCCGGCGGCCATCTTGTGGGTGAGCAGCGCGAGCACGATGCCGGCGATCGCGACGCTCGCCGAACGACGAGACGGTGCACGCATCGCGCGAAGCACCAGCCACAGCGCGGTCATCGCGACGGTGAGGCCGATGCCGTTCTTGACGAACTCGATCGTCAGGTACAGCGAGCCCGCGCTCGTGGTGGCGAGGGCGGCCGCGATCAAGCCGGCGCCGCGATCGCGATCGCGCGACAGCTCCCTACCGACGGCATACGCGGGGAGTGCGATCAGCGCGCCGAGCACGGCGGCTCCGAGCTTCGCGCCGGTGATCGGATCGGTGACCGCCGCGAACGGTGCGAGCAGATAGAAGGCGAGGGGGCTCGCCGGATACTGGAGGTGCCCGGTCTCGAGCAGCGAGCGGAGCTGGATCGGATAGAAGTAGCCGTCGACGCCGAGTGGAAACGGCGAGCTCGCGAGGACGTTCCACCGCTGGACGAAGCTCCACCCCACGAGCACGGTCAGGGCGACGGCCACGCCGAGCGGCGCCACCCAGCTCGGCACTCCTCGTCGCGTCACCCCGCGAGTCTAGCGAGCGGAGACAGGATCTACCCTTCTAGCCTCTCGGAATCGCGATGGTTCTGGACAAACGTCAAGGTGGGGACGGTCCCCAGTTTGGGGAGCGCGGAGAAATGGGGACAGTCCTGACGGTCCCAGTTTGGGATCGCGGAGAAAGACGTGGGGCGGTCCCCAGTTCGAAACTCGCGGGCGGAGGACGGTCCACGATTTGGGGATCGCGGAGAACGAGTCCCCAGCTTGGGATCGCGGAGAACGTGACCGATCAGGCCGGGATTCGCACGGACTCGTCCTGCAGCTCACGCTGGATCCAGATCGGCATCGTGCCGCTCGTCGTGCGGGTCTCGCCGCGTAGTTGCGCGAGGTCGGCATCCATCAGCGAGCGCGCGAGCTGAGCGAACGCGGGGTAGCTCGGATCGTGGCGGTCGACGATGGTGCCCATGCCCGGGCGCAGCGAACCGGCGAGGCCGGTCGAGCGACGCACCGTCGACACCAGCGGTGCCTTGATCTGCAGGTGGTCATCGATCAGCCCCGACATCCGATCGAGGCAGGCGCCCTCGGCCGCGTTCGACAGCTGATTGCCGACGAGGCGAACCCCGAACCTGCGAAGCGTGTCGGTGATCTTGTCGGCGAGCGCGGGGTTCATCGGGCGCAGCACCTCGAGGAGCTGCGGGATCGTGCGCGCCTTGCCCTCGTTCGCGAGCGCGGCGTCGATCAGGCCCTGCTCGGTCTCGTCGCTCGACAGCTTGCGAACCGCGCGATGCACGCACGACTTGAGCAGCGCGTACGCGTTGTTGATCGCCGGTAGCTGCGGCGTCAGCACGAACAGCTTGAGGTCCGCCGATGCCACCAGATCGACGACGTTGAACGAGGCGCCGGCGCCGACATCGAGCAACACGACATCGACGTCCAGCCGCGCGATCGCCCGCAACAGCCGGAGCTTCTGCGCGTTGTTGATGTTCGCCGAGCCCGGTCGCGAGGTGCCGGCGACGAGCTTGACCGTCGAGGTCGCGACCGGCGTCAGGACGTCATTGAGATCGTCGGCGCGGTGATCGAGGAAGTCCGCGATCGTCCGCTCCGGGTGCAACACACCGAACATCGTGTGGATGTTCGCGGCGCCGAGATCCGCGTCGACCACCGCGGTGCGGTAGCCGAGTCGCGCGATCGCGAGCGCCAGGTTGGCGGCGACCGTGGACTTACCGACGCCGCCTTTGCCGCCGGCAATGGCGATCATCCGTGGGGCCGGGCGTTTGGTCATCGGAGCACTCAGATGGGTCGACCGATCACGGCTAGCATTCAGCCGTCACCGGGATTCGGTTGGGGATCGAGGGGAGACACGTAGGCAGTCCTGACTCGATGTACGGGTGACCTGCTAGTCGATGACCTCGAGCAGCGCGACGACCAGGCGCCTCGCGGCGACCCGCGAGAGCTTGAGGTGCTGACCATCGATCGTGACCGTGAGCTCGTCGCCTGCGTGGGTGATGGCGATCTTCGTCTCCTCAGACTTGCGGGTGATCGAGTACGTCCCGCTACTCTTGGGCTGGGGAAGCAACCGCTGTGTGGGCTTGCTGTCGGGGTCTTGCACCGGGCCACCATGCATTGGCCTCGAACCACCCTCAAGGTACGTGTAGGGTAGGGGGTGCTAGGGTGCCGCCGTGGCTGCCGCTGTTGTCCTTCTCTCGGGTGGTCTCGATTCCACCACCTGCCTCGCCGTCGCCCGGTCGCGCGGCTTCGATGCCCACGCGCTCACCGTCAAGTACGGTCAGCTCCATCAGATCGAGCTCGATGCCGCGTCACGGGTCGCTGCCGCGCTCGGCGCGAAGGAGCATCGGTTCGTCAGCGTCGATCTCGCACCGCTCGCGAGCTCGGCGCTGACCACCGCGTCGATCGCCGTTCCGAAGGATCGCCCGCTCCAGGAGATCGGCGCTCCCGGCGACGTCCCGTCGACGTACGTCCCCGCACGCAACACGGTGCTGATGTCCCTCGCGCTGGCGTGGGCCGAATCCCTCGGCGCACGCGACATCTTCCTCGGCGTCAACGTGCTCGACGCGAGCGGCTATCCCGATTGCCGTCCCGCGTTCGTGCAGGCGTTCGAGGCCCTCGCGCAGGTCGCCACGCGCGGTGGCGGCTTTCACGTTCACGCCCCACTCATCGAGCTCACCAAGGCGCAGATCATCCAGCTCGGGCGATCGCTCGGCGTCGACTACGCGCTCACGCACAGCTGCTACGACCCGATCGGCGATCGCGCGTGCGGCCGCTGCGACGCCTGCGTGCTGCGCAAGAAGGGCTTCGCCGAGGCCGGTGGCGGCGATCCGACGCGGTACTAGAAGCACTCGGATCGCGCGCGAAAGAACAGCGAGATGACGCAACCCCGAACCGGTCGCTAGGCATATGCTGCGGGCGTGAAGCTCGGCACGTTGCTGTTGCGCAATGCCGCGATCGGGCTGTCGCAGCTCGAGGCCGCGCTACGCAACCAGGTGCTGTACGGAGGGCGGCTCGGCACCAACCTCGTCGAGCTCGGCTTCATCGATCTCGAGCTGCTATCGAGCTACCTCGCCGAGCTCTCCGGCTATCCGATCGCCACGCCCACGCTGCTCGAGGAGATCGACAAATCGCTCGTCGACAAGCTTGGCGCCGAGACCGCTCACCGCCTGCGCGCGATCCCGCTCGGCTACGTCGGCGAGCACAAGGACACGGTCGCCGTCGCGATCGTCGAGCCCGCACAGGCGGATACGCTCGAGGAGCTGTCGGCGAAGTTCGGCAAGCCGATCACGCCGTACGTGGTCCCCGAGCTGCGCGCTCTCTATTACCTCGAGAAGCATTTCGGGTTGCCGCGTCGCGCGCGCTTCATCCGTAGCGGCCGGGCCGGCACCGACGGAGACTCTCCCGAGGGCGAGCGCCGCAAGCAGCAGCCGCCCCAGGGCATGGTGATGCCGCCGACGTTCACGCTCGAGCCGCGACGTCGTCGCAACTCGCAGGTCCCGCCGAGCAGCGAGCGAATCTCGTCCACGCTGCTCGCAATCACCTACGGCGCCGCGTGCGAACGGATCGACACCGCCGAGCATCGCGACCAGATCGCCGATGCGCTGTGCGACTACGCGAAGGGCCGGCTCGACGCGCTCGTCGTGTTCCTGATCCGCGACGGCAATGCCCTCGGGTGGCGCGGCTTCTCCTCGCATCCCGAAACCCAGAAGACCCCGTTCGAGGAGCTGTCGCTGCCACTCGGCGGCGCGTCGTCGCTGCAATCCGCGCACGATGCCGGCGAGCCCTACCGCGGGACGCCGGTCTCGGCCGCCAAACCCGTCGAGACCACGCTGTGGACGGCGCTCGGCGTCGCGCTCGAGCCTGTCGAGGTCGCGGTGTTTCCGGTCGTCGTCAAGCAGCGCGCGGTCAACTTGATCTACGCGCACGTCCTCGGCGGTCTCCCACCCGCGCAGGTCGCCGCCGAGCTCGCGGATCTCGCCACCCGCTGCGCCACCACGTATCTGCGGTTGATCCGACAGTCGCGCGGCTCGTGATCGAGGCGATCTTCAAGTATCCGAGGACGCAGCACCTCGAGGGCAGCCGGCTGCAGCCCGGTGATCACGATCTCGAGCAAGTGCCGCTCGCCTCGCTGCGCGGCGCGTACTGCGTGGTCGAGGAGAAGCTCGACGGTGCGAACGCGGGGATGTCGCTCGACGAGCACGGGCGGCTCCGGCTCCAGAGCCGCGGCCACGTGCTGACCGGCGGGCCGCGCGAGCGTCACTTCGATCTCTACAAGCAATGGGCGCGCACGCACGAGGCCGCGCTCGCCGAGCGGCTCGCCGGTGGACTCACGCTGTACGGCGAGTGGCTGTACGCGAAGCACACGATCTTCTACGACCAGCTCCCGCACTACTTCATGGAGTTCGACATCCGCGACGCCAGCGGTGCGTTCTGGTCGACGGCGAAGCGCGCCGAGCATCTCGCCGGCTCGCCGATCACCGCCGTGCCCGTGGTGTGGCGGGGCGTCCTCGACAAGCCGGCGGAGCTGCCCGAGCTCGTCGTGCACTCGCTCTACAAGTCGTCACGCTGGCGCGAACGGCTCCGCGACGCCGCGACCTCCGGTGGCGTCGAGCCCGATCGCTGCGCGGCGGAGACCGACGTGAGCGACTTCGCCGAGGGCCTCTACATCAAGGTCGAGGATCCGGACACCAACCTCGTCCTCGCTCGCTACAAGTGGGTTCGCGCATCGTTCCTCACGGCGGTCACCGACTCGGGCTCCCACTGGCATAGCCGCCCGATCGTGGCGAACGGGCTCGCCGACGGCGTGGATCTGTTCGGCTGACCCACGCTGCCGTGGTGAACGTTCAACACCCCGAACTTCTGGAGGTCGTGCATGACGTCGCTGGGGACGTCGCCGTCCTCAGAGGACATGCGACACACGATCGTCCTCGCCGTCCTCGCCGTCCTGCTCGTGTCGTCGACCGCTCGTGCCGAGTCCATCGACGACAAGAGCCCGACGCTCGCCACGGTCGCTTCGGTGGGCGCCACGGTCGGCGCGATCGGGCTCGCGATCCGCTCGGGAGAAGAGACCGGTCTATACCTGGCGAGCGCGGGCCTGCTGCTCGGTCCGTCGGTCGGTCACTGGTACGCGGGCGATGCCGCCGTGCCGGGGCTCGTGCTCCGTGGTGCCGGCTTCGGGCTCATGGCCCTCACGGTCGCGAGTGCGTTCGACTGTCGGATCGACGACAGCCATAGCCCCAGCTGCTCGGCTGCCACCGCTGGCTTCGTGGTGGGGTTCGGCGTGATGGTTGTTGGCGTGCTGTACGACTTCGGCACCGCCGGTGACAGCGCTCGCCGCGCGAACCTGCGAACGGTCAAGCTCGCCCCGGCGATGGTCGCCGGACCGCACAGCCAGGGCGCCGGCCTCGGCCTGACCACGCGCTTCTAGCTGGATTCGCGCGCAAGCTGCCCGCGTGCTCGAGGTTCCCCTGATGGTCGAGCACCGGCTACCCTGCAGCCCGTGTTGCCCGACCTCGCACCCGGCGCTGCGATCGCTTGGCCGGCCATCGAGGCGTGGCTCGCCGACATCGTGCCCGCGCGCGAGCTGCTCGCCACGCCACAAGATCACGTGTTCCACGCCGAGGGCGATGTCTGGACCCACACCAAGTTGGCGATGGAGGCGCTCGTCGAGGGCCCGCTGTACGCCGCGCTCGCGCCCGCGCACCGACCCATCGTGGCCGCGGGCGTGTTGCTCCACGACATCGGCAAGCCCGGCACGACGCGACTAGAGGGCGACAAGCTGACCTCGCGCGGTCACTCGGCACGTGGCGATCTGCTCGCCCGCGTCGCGCTGTGGCGGCTGGGCGTGCCGTTCGAGGCGCGGGAACAGGTGTGCGCGTTGATCCGCCACCACCAGATCCCGTTCTTCGGCATCACCAAGCCCGGCGCCGAGGCCGTGCGACTCGCGATCCGGCTCTCGCTGGTGACCCGCAACGCCTGGCTCGTCGCCGTCGCTGACGCGGATGCCCGCGGCCGGCGCTGCGCCGATCCGGCGGACCAGACCCGGATCATCGAGCACTGCGCCCTGTGGGCCGAGCATTGTCGCGAGCTCGGCGTGCTCGACGCACCCCAGGCGTTTCCGTCGTCGCACACCCGCCGGGTTTACTTCGAGTCCGAGCCCGGTGCGCGGCTGCCCGAGGTGCTCGCCCACGACGACACCACCTGCGAGGTCGTGTTGATGTCGGGCCTCCCGGCGTGCGGCAAGGACACCTACCTCGCGACCACGCAGCTGCCGGTGATCTCGCTCGACGCGCTCCGCGATCAGCTCGACGCTGACTTCGGCGACGCCCAGGTGATCGCCGAGGCCCGCGAGCAAGCTCGTACGTATCTCCGTGCCGGGATCTCGTTCGCGTGGAACGCGACCAACCTGACCCCGTCCCTTCGCGGTCAGTTGATCGAGCTGTTCCGCTCCTACCAGGCGCGCGTTCGTATCGTGTATTGCGAAGCGAGCGAGGCCGATCAACGCACGCGCAATCGAGCGCGCCGCGATCCGGTGCCAGCGGCTGTCATCGAGCGCATGCTCGGTCGATGGACAGTGCCCGACGCTACCGAGGCACACGAGCTGACCTTCCTACTCCCGAGCGATCCAACGCGCTGAAAATGCACGAGATCGTCAACGTAAACCATTGTAATCGATTGGTAAGTTAAGCATCGACGATGATCGGACCGGTAACTTGATTCTTTCCGGCAAAGAGGCAATCTCCAGCTCGTGCCGCAACGAATGTCCTTGTCGAACTCCCCCTGCCGGGTCGGGTTCGGAACGATCGCAGCCGCTCTCGCCGCCCTGTCGATGGCGGTCCTCGGTCACGCGTTTTAGCTAGGCCTGCAGGGTCCAGTACCGGACCCAATCGCCGTCCGGAATCAGTGTCCCGACGTGCACGGAGGCCGGATCTGCCAGCGTGTAGATCCAGGCCCAGATCTCCTCACCGGTCTCGAGCGTGACCTGCTTGATGACCCGGGCAAACGCCTCGCCCTCGTAGGGATCGAGCAGCCCGAACGTGGCGGCGAGCTCGGTCAGCCACAGCACCTCACCGATCACCCGGCCCGTACCATCACCCTCGCTGTAGCCGGGGTAGCCCATCGGAAACGCATAGAGGTGGCCGCTGGTATGGGCGGCCGCGGTCTTCGTGATCGAGTTCGCCACCAGCGAGCGCGCCGTCTGCCCCGAGCGCAGCGTCCCGTAGACGAACAACCGATCGAGCACCTCGTGCGATCCGGTCGTCCGCTCCACCTCGAACGACCCCGTATGACGCTTCCGCTCCGACACCGCCTCGGTTTTAGCGCGGCGCCAGGAACGCTTCCACTTGATCCAGCCAGGGCATCAGCATCGCGGCCCCGACGCCCTCGCCATGACCGAGGCCGACGTCGAACATCGGCACGAGGCCGAGCTGGGTGAGGAGCACCGCATGCATCGGCGCTCCCCCATGGGCGGCGATCAAGTAGTCGGTGACGTCGGGCGCGAAGCGCATCGCGACCACCGCGGCTGCACCCGTCGCATGTCCGTCGAGGATCACCGGGACGTGCAGCGACGCTGCCCCGAGGATCAACCCGGCGAGCACGCAGGTCTCCGGGCCGCCGAACACGGCGAGCAGCTCGAGCGCACTGCCGCGCCATGCGCGACCTTGCTGATACGCCCTGCTGACATCCGGTTCGGCGAGCGTGCCGAGCCCGCGCTCGGGTGCGAGGGACCAATCGGGCGCCGTCCCGAGGGCGCGCACCTCGACGGGATCGTCGACGAGCGGAAAGTCCGGCGAACTCCCGACGGTGGGATGCAACGTGCCGGCGATCGCCGCCGCCGACAGCTCGCTGCCGAGCCCGAGGGCGCCCAGGGCGAGCACGTCGAGCCCGGGCTCCGACAGCGAGATCGCGAGGGCGATGCCCGCCTCGAGGCCGAGCGTCGCGTCGATCACCGTCATCGCCGGCTCGCGCAGCAGATCGCGCGTCGGGCCACGGCCGAGCTTGATCGTCGCCGCCGGCATCGCCGCCGCCTCGGTGACGCCTGCATCGACGATCACGATGGGCGCACGGTTCGCGCGGGCCATGCTCGATAGCGCTGCACTCCCACTCGCGATCGCCGCCGCCGCGATCACCGTCGGATGCGATGCCCCGAGCGCGATCCCGGGATCTCCGGCACCGTGATCGCCGGCGACGACGACGACCGTTCTCCGCCCGACCTTCGGTGCCGCCGTGTGCTGCGCACCGCCGAGCAACCCCGCGAGGCGGGCGAGCACGTCGATGTTCGCGGCGGCGAACCTGCCACGCACCGCGTCTGCATGTGCGCGGGACGCCGGCCCGATCGACTCGACGACGTGGCGAACAACCTCGCTCATCCGCAGCACCACATCGCGGAGCGCCCACTGATCGACCAAGCAGATCCCCCGGAGGGGACCCCCGATCCGACATCGTTAGAACCGTCGTTATGACGGAGTCCGTTACAACCATCGTCATAACGAACCCGAGACAGGGCCTTCGGGGGATCAGCTCGCTCCTCCGCGACCCGACATCGCGCAGCGTCCACGGTTCCGAACAGATCCCCTGCAAAGGGCCCCCGATCCAACATCGTTAGAACCATCGTCATAACAAACCCCGAGACAGGGGAGCTTCGACGCGCGCAGCGCCGCCGGTTCGAGCCGATCCTCATCTCACCCTCGTCGCGCAGCGCTCCGGACTCTGCAGATACCCATCCGTCATCGCTAGAACCGCCATTATGACGGGCCCCCGATCCAACATCGTTAGAACCGTCGTTATGACGGAGTCCGTTACAACCATCGTCATAACGAACCCGAGACAGGCCCTTCGGGGGATCAGCTCGCTCCTCCGCGACCCGACATCGCGCAGCGCCCACGGATCCGACCAGATCCCCTGCAGAGGACCCCCGATCCAACATCGTTAGAACCGTTGTCATGACGGGGTCCGTTGTCACCATCGCCGCCGGTTCGAGCCTGCGAGCCCGATCCTCATCGCACCCTCGTCGCGCAGCGCCCGGGATATCCCCTGCAGGTGCGCCCATCCGTCATCGTTAGAACCGCCGTTATGACGAGCTTCGTTATGACCATCGTCATAACGAACCCGAGACAGGGGGACCCTTGAGGGGGATCTACTCATCCGCGGCCCCACATCGCCGCTTTGCGCTTCTGTCCGACGAGGATGAAGACGAAGAACGGTCCGCCGAGCACCGCGGTGACGGCACCCGTGGGGAGCTCCGCCGGCGCGATCGCCATCCGCGCGATCGCATCGCACAGCGCGAGCAGCACGGCACCGCCGAGCACCGACGCGGGAACCAGCAAGCGGTGACTTGGCCCGAGGATCCCGCGCAGCGCGTGCGGCACGATCAACCCGACGAAGCCGATCGGACCGGCGAGCGCGATCGCGGCACCGACGAGCAGCGACGCCACCGCGAACACCACGATCTGCGTGCGCGCCACCGCGACTCCCACAGAGGCGGCGGCTTCGGGACCTGCGGCGAGCGCGTCGAGCTCGCGGCCGTACGCGATCAGCACCAGGATGCCGAGCAGGATCGGCACCACCGCGTAGCCGACCGAGCCCATCCGCATCGAGTCGAGGCTGCCCATCATCCAGCGCAGCATGTGGCTGACGTCGGAGAAATCGCTGGTGTACTGGACGAGCAGCGACGCCGCCGAGCACCACATCGACACCGTCACGCCGGCGAGCACGAGCGTCGCGGCGGGGAGCTGGGTGCCGATCTTCGCGAGGTTCCAGACCACGACGAGCGTGACGACCGCGCCGCACAACGCGGCGGCACCGATGCCGACATCCCCGAGCGTCGCCTCGATCCCGACGCGGATGCCGATCACCGCGAACAGCGAGCTGCCCGACGAGATGCCGAGCGTGAAGGGTTCGGCGAGCGGGTTGCGCAGCAGCGCCTGCAGCGCGCACCCGGCACCGGCGAGCGCGCCCCCGACGAGGAGCGCGGCGAGCACGCGAGGTAGCCGCAGCAGCAGGACCGCGTGATCCTGCGAAGCGGGGTCGAACGCGCCCGGGCCGAGGAGCTCGAACGTGCGCCCGTCACGCGTCATCACCACGCCGGTCAGGATCGAGAACGCGGCGACCACGACGGCGATTAGCAGGCAGAGGAGCAGCGTCACCGCGAGTCGCCGCCCGGTGACCCGCTTCGCCTTCGCCGAGACGAAGCTCATCTCGGAGCTCCGAGTCGAGCTCCGAGTGGAGCTCCGAGCCGAGCTGCGAGCTTCAGCGCAGAGTCGGGCGTCTTCGCTGCCGCGAACAAGCTCATCCCGGCACCGCGAACTTCGTGCCGCCGGGCAACGCACCGACGTGGATGTCGACCCCGAAGGCTTCTCTCGTCGACGCCGAGGCGAGCACGTCCGCCGGTGCCCCGCGCGCGGCGAGATGCCCGCCGGCGATCAACCACATCGTGTCGCCGTAGCGCAGCGCGAGATCGAGATCGTGCGTCACCACCACCGCCGCGTTGCCGGCCTCGCATTGTGCACGCAGCATCGCGAACACGCTGCGCGCGTGCGCGGGATCGAGCCCGGCTGTTGGCTCGTCGAGCAGCAACGCGCGTGCGCGCTGGCAGATCGCCTGCGCGATGATCACGCGTCGCGCTTCCCCGCCGGAGATCTCGTCGAACCGCCGGTTCGCGAGGTGGCTGACATCGCACACCGACATCGCCTCGCGCGCCGCGACCAGATCCGCATCCGACGCCAACCCGAGCCCGCGCTGGTTCGCGTAGCGACCGAGGAGCACCACCTCCTCGACGGCAAAGGGGAACGCGAGGTCGTAGTGCTGCGGCAGGTACGCGAGCTCCTTCGCGACCACGCGCCGCGACACCCGGCTCGGGTCGTGCCCGAACACCTTGACGCGGCCGAGCCTCGGCGGGACCAACCCGGCGATCGCTCGCAGCAACGTGGTCTTGCCGGCACCGTTCGGCCCGACGATCACCACCAGCTCCCCGGCGTCGACCTCGCACGAGGCGCGCACGACGTCGCGCCCACCGAGAGCGACCGCGACGTCGACGAGCTCCAGCCACGCCATGTCCGCCGGTACCATACGCTACGCCAGCGAGCCGAACAGGCGAGCCAGTACCCTTGGGGTACAGTCCCGCGATGCCGGCCGACCCGCGCGATGACTTCGGCGTCCTCGAAGGCAGCGAGCACCTGCTGTTCGGCCTCGACGATCCGTACGGCGTGCTGCGCGTCGAGGCTGCGCGCTACCTCGCGCAGACCACGCCGGATCTCGAGCTCGAGCGCATCGCGTGCACGGGCTCGCCGAAGTGGCTGACGATCACGCGCCGCACCGACGCCCACAAGCGCGAGCTGACCGTCACCGGCTTCGGCCTCTGCGCGGAAGCCACGCTGACGTTCGGCAGCGGCTACGGTAGCGAGCAGGCCGAGGCGACGATCACCTTGCTCTGCGTGCGCTGGAACGAGCCGTTCCGGCAGCTGGTGCGGGCCTACGTCGATCTAGGGGCCGACGCCGCGCCCGGTTACACCGACGAGGCGTTCCAGCATCGATTGCTCGCGTTTCGCGCCGAGGTGGACCCCGAACCACATCTGCGGTAGGACGTGAGCGGTGCGGCGTCGCAACAATCGCGTGGCGATGAGCTTGCCGGTGGAGGTGATCACCGGCGGTAAGAAGTCGCGCGCGATCACCCAGGACCTGTCGCCGTACGGGATGTTCGTGCGGATGTCGCCACCGCTCGCGGTGGGCACCGTGGTCCAGCTCGTGATCTCACCGAACGGCCAGCGCTTCATCACCACCGGGCAGGTCACGCACAGTCTCGGCGACGTCGAGGCCCGCACGCTCGGGCGGTTCCCCGGCGTCGGCGTCGTGTTTCGCGAACCGGTGCGCCCCGCCGACGAGCAGTTCACCGAGGCCGTCGGCCGGCTGCTGCTCCATCACACGACCGCGATGGACACCGGCGAGATCCGGATCGTCGTCGGCGATCCGCAGACGCGCTTGCTGGAGCGGCTGTCGACCGCGCTGGATATCGCCGGTTTCTCGGTCGCCACCGCCACCAACGGGATGGAGGCGATCGGCGCGTGCCTGACGCGCACGCCCGATGTCGTCCTCGTCGAGCGCGACATGCCGGTCGTCGACGGATTGCACGTCCTCCAGGAGATGGGGCGCCACACCGAGCTCGCGGGCGTGCCGGTGATGATGATGTCGGCCGACGCGTCGGACATGCTCCGGCTGCAGGCGCTGCAACTCGGTGCCGTCGACTTCATCCCGAAGCCGTTCACGGTGCTCGAGATCATCCTGCGCGCACGCCGGTGGGCGAGGGCGAGCCAGCGCGATGTCTCGCGCGTCGTGCTGCGTGGCACGCTCGCCGAGCTCGGCTTGCCGTCGCTGCTGACGATGTTCGAGCAGGATCGCAAGAGCGGGCAGCTGTCGGTCACGCGCGATCACCTGGTCGCGTTCATCGACGTGCTCGAGGGCAAGATCGTGCGCGCGCGCAGCAACGAGATCGACGCCACCTCGCACGAGATCCTGATGTCGGTGCTCGACTGGAAGGACGGGTACTTCGAGCTGTCGTCGGGCTCGCCCGCGCAGGTCAAGCCGGAGCTCGAGACCACGATCACACACCTGTTGATGGAGCACGCGCGCCGCAGCGACGAGACCTCGCACTCGCAGCGGATGGCGGCGGTGCGGCCTACTTCTTCTTGAACAAGTTGAAGCCGCTCTTCTCGAGGACCTTCGCTTCGATCGCCTGGATCGCCGCCAGGGCCCGGGGATGCGAGGCATTCGCGGCGAGCGCCGCGCGGTAGTGCACCATGGCTGGCTTGTCGTGACCGAGCGCCTGCTCGAGCTGGCCGAGATAGACCAGGGCCTGCGCCGGATCGCGCGACTTCTGGCTCGCGTGCGTCAGCATCTTGCGGGTCTTGTCGGCGACCTTCACACGGTCGGCGGGTTGCGCCGAGAGCAGCTGCGCGAACGCCAGGAGCGCGGAGTGCTCGAACTCGTGCGGGTTGAGTGTCGACGCACGAGATAGCTCCGCGACGGCCGCGGGTAGCTGATTCGCGTGCAGCGCCTCGACGCCGCGCCGGAAGGCCTCGGCGGCGGCGTTGATCGACTGCGAGACGCGATCGGATCCTTCGGAGTGTATGGCGCTGGGCGCCCCCCCGGAATCCGAGATCGTACGCGGCGTCGTGACACCTGAGACCGTGCGCGGCGGCGCGACGCCTCCGGACACCGTGCGCGGCGTCGCGACACCTCCGGAGAGCGTGCGCGGAGTCGCGAGGTCATTCGAGGAGGTGCGCGACGTGGCGAGGTTGTTTGACGAGGTGCGCGACACGGTGACGTTGCCCTGCGAGATCGTGCGCGGCGTGATCACGGGCGGCGTGCTCGGCGGCGTGCTCGGCGACGTGCTCGGCGGCGTGCTCGGTGGCTTGTCGCGCGTCTTGATGCTCTGCCACGGTCCCGTCGGATGCTTCTTCTCGGCGGGGGGCGGTTCGCTCGGTGCAGCCGTGCGTCGTGGCAAGGCCGTGCTGTCGTCGGCGTACGCTCTCCGCGGCTTCGTGTTGGTGCCGACCGCACCGCGAAACTCTTGCTCGGCGGGGGTGACGACCGGGGACGTCGCCGGTCGCGGCGTCTCCGTGCGCGCGACGACGGGACTGGTGCCGAGCGAGGTCGGGAGGGCGTGATCGCCGGTCGGCTTGCGCGCGAACGACACGGAGACCGGCTCGGTCGACGTCGTTTTCGGGCGCGCCAGCATCGGCGTCGACACCTGGCACTCGCGGCACGCGACCAGCGCGTAGACCACGGCCTGAACCGTGCGCGGATCGATCTCGCGATGGCGCGCCTCGATCTCCGGCAGCGACGTGCCGCCCTTGAGTGCCTGGAGGATCGGTAGCTCCAGCGTCTCGATCCCGAACCACGAGGCGTGATCGAGCGCCGTCTCGCCGAGCGTGAAGTGCGAGCCGAGCTCGCGCAGCTCGGTGACGAGGCGCAGCTCCGACAGGTTCAGCCGCGCCCCTTGCAGGATCACCATCCGCACATCGACCGCCGCGTCGGGTGCGACCGGGATCGTGGTGGTGTCGTCGACGACGAACGACCCGGCCTCGATCGAGAACGTGCGCGAGGCGCGCTGCGCGATCACCTTGCGTCGTAGCGCTGCGATCTGTTCGACCTGCAGCCGCGCCGCCGATGCGAGCAGCGCGATCTCGTCGATCTCGGGCGTCGCCGCGATCTGCTTCGCGACCGTCGCGACCTGGGTCGAGGTGATCAGCCCGCTCGTCATCGCGATCCGGGTCACGGCATCCGCCGGTTGCGGCGACGACGCACCGACGATGGCCCCGTGCGCGAACGCCACACGGTAATCGCGCCCGTCTGACGCATGCACGGTCAGCTGACCGGTGATCTCCCGCAGTCCGAACTGACCGAAGGTGAGCCCCCACGGCCGGTCGGAGATCTGTCCGCGAACGAGCTCGGCCACGACTGCTCGTCAGGATACTCGACCGAATCGATTGGGTGTTTAGAAACGTTCGCTACATCTCACGCCGCGAGCTCCTCACGCAGTTGCGTCAAAATTCGACCCAATAAGTTCTGCCCTTTCCACTGCGCTGGATCCTGCGTGCGCGGATCTGACGCAGCGAGCCCGATGCCCCAGATCTTGTCGTACGGGCTGGCCTCGACCAGCTCCGTCCCCTTGGTGGCGAGGAGCAGCTCCTTCAACTCCGGATTCTGGGTGAACTTGGCCCGGTTGCCGGCCAGGACGATCTGCTCGCGGGCGAGCTTCCATCGTTTGTCGTCAAACGGCTTCACCTTCCGGCCCAGCGCCTTGTGCTCGCGCGGGTGAGCCGCGGCCAGGATCGTTTCGGCCACCGCCGCGTCGTCGAACAGCATCGCCTTGCCGTGCATCATGTACTGCTCCGCGCAGTTGAACGTGTTCCCGGCCTCGCTGAACACGCAGCGAAACCACTGCGAGAACGGGGACGCTTCGGTGAAGAAGAACGTGTACGCCGACATGGTGTGTAAGATACACGAACAAGAGCACGGCGCTACGGCTTCTTCGAAGGCAGCATGACGACGAGCTGCAACCCCGAAGAAGCATTGCGCGTCGCGAACGAGATCCCCTGGAACACGTCGCGCAGGCACGTCCCGAGCGCACCCGTGTTGATCTCGGCCGGCTCGAACCGGATCGAGGTCGCCTTGCCGGTCGCGTCGATCTCCACGGCGACCTCCGCCTTGTCGGCGCGCACCGGATGCTTCGTGGCACACGCCATCAGCCTCCCGAAGGATTGCTTGACGGTCTTCGTATCGGCTTCGCGGGTCTCCGCATCGCTCTTCTCGACGATGATCTCGGTCGGCGCCTGCGGCTGTCGCTGGATCAGGAACGCGACGGCGACGCCGCCACCCGCGAGCACGACGAGCGCCAGGGCGATCCACATCCAGGTGCGCGCCGGCGACGGTGTGGGCGTGGGCGTGGGCGTGTCGGGCGGCGGCGGCAGCAGCGGGCCCGGACGCGCGAGCCGATCGACGACGGTCTGGACCTCGGTCGAGATCGGTCCGGTCTCGGTCTCGACGGAGGGAAAGCCTTGCTCGTCGTCGTCGCCCTCGGCGGCATTCGAGGCGATCGGCGGGCCCTCGGCCGTGGCCCCGTCTTGCTCGATCGCCTTCGCGACGGCGGTCTGCCGCGTGCGGATCTCGTCGGCGAACAGGCTCTGCACGAGCTCGCCGATCTGCTCGTGTGCCCACGGCCGTGCGATCGCGTCGGCGAGGGCGGTGCCCATCGCACGCACCGTCGGGAAGCGCTGGTCCGCGTCGCGCGACAACGCCTTCATCAGGACGTCGACGAGTGGCTGCGGAACATCCGGGCGGTAGTGGCGGATGTCCGCGATCGGTTGCTCGAGCACCGCGTGGAACGTCAGGTAGTCGGTCTGGCGCTGGAACAACCGGCGCAGCGCGATCGTCTCGTAGGCGACGATGCCGAGCGCGAACACGTCGACGCGGCGAGACAGCTCCTCCCCGCGCAGCTGCTCGGGAGCCATGTACGCGTACTTGCCCTTGACCTCGCCGCCCTGCGTTTGCTGTGCGCCCTGCGCGCTCTTGACCTTCGCGATGCCGAAGTCGAGCACCTTCGCGGTGCCGCTCTCGCAGACGAACACGTTCGCGAGCGTGACGTCGCGGTGGATCACGCCGAGCGAGTTGCCGTCGCGATCGCGCAACTCGTGCGCGTAGTGCAGTGCATCGCAGAGCTGGAGCAGGACGGCCGAGATGAACCCGAAGTCGAGCGGTCGTTGCTGGCGCTGACTCGCGCGCAACAGCGGCAGCAGCGTGACGCCTTCGAGGTACTCCATCACGATGTAGAGCTGGCCATCGCTCTCGCCGAGCTCGTAGACCTGACAGATGTTCGAGTGCGCCATCTTCGAGGCGATCTGCGCCTCGCCGATCAACATCTTGCGAAACCGCGGATCGGCGGCGAACTGCGGGAGGATGCGCTTGATCGCGTACAGCTTCGCGAACCCGGCCGCGCCGTCGAGGCGCGCGAGGAAGATCTCGCCCATCCCACCCTGCGCCAGCCGGGCGAGCAGCTCGTAACGACCGAGACGCACCTCGCGCGATCCTAGCAGCGGCTACGGAGAAAGCGCCTTTTCGAGCGTGGCGAGCGCCTGCTTGACCCGCGGCGAGGGGGCGCGCAGGTACTGGTCGGTCAACCCGCGCACGCGCTTGGTCTTCACGGCAGGGACATCGACCGCGTCCCACGCGGCGATCCCGGAGGTCTCGGTGGCGTACGACACGTCGATGATGACGTCGGGCTTGCCGCGCAGGACCTCCTCCATCGACACCTTCGGATACTTCACGCCCGACGCCGCCAGGATGTTCTCGCCGCCGCACACCGCGAGCAGCTCGTCGAGCCAGCTGCCGGGGCCACCGGCCACCAGGTTGCCGACCCCTCCGGACTCGCGGTCGATGATCAGCAGGACGCGGGGGCGCCTCGCGGGGCGCCTCGCGGCGGCGTCATCGAGGGAGCGGTCGATCTCGGTGATCGCTTGTTCGGCGACCCGGGGCTTCCCGATCCGTGCGCCGACGACACGCAGGCCCTGCTTGATGTCGGGCAGCGCGTGGCCGCAACACTCCACGGTCTCGATCTTCGCGTCGTGGAGCGCGCCGGCCGTGCGGCCGTGGATGTCATCGACGATGACCAACGATGGCCGGAGGCGTACGATCGTCTCGAGGCTCGGCGACAGGAAGCTGCCCACCTTGGGGAGTGCCTTGACCTCGGGCGGGTAGGGCGAGAAATCATCGACGCCGACGAGCTGCGGCGTGGCACCCAGCGCGGCCACGATTTCGGTTGCGGATGGAGTCAGCGAGACGATGCGGACCTCGTCCGTGGGCGTTGCCTGCTCGCGCGAGCAGGCAAACAACGCGAGGAGCAGCAGTACCTTCACGCGATCTGGGTATCACAACGCGGTATCGTGCGGCGGTGGAGGTCGATCTCAGCGGGGTAATCCTCGACGGACGCTATCGCGTCATCGAGGCCATCTCCGAAGGCGCGATGGGCGTCGTCTATCGCGGCGAGCGCTTGAAGCTCGGACGGATCGTCGCGATCAAGGTGATGCACGAGGAGCTGCCGGCCGAGCTGTCGAGCCGCCAGCGCTTCGAGACCGAAGCCACCGCGATGGCGAAGCTCGAGCATCCGCACTGTGCGGCCGTCATCGATGTCGGCGTCCACGGCAACATGCCATTCGTCGTCATGGACTACGTCGCCGGCGAGACGCTGCGCGACCTCGTCGCCAACGGGCCGCTGCCGATGGCGCGCGCGGTGGAGCTCGTGCGGCAAGTGTTGTCGGGGCTCGCGCACGCGCACGAGCAAGGCATCATCCACCGCGACATCAAGCCCGCGAACATCGTGGTGTCGCAGAAGTCGGGGCTCGGCGATCACGTCAAGATCCTCGACTTCGGGCTCGCTCGGATCACCGACGCCCCGAAGGTGACGACCGGGATCGTCGTCGGGACGCCGGCGTACATGGCGCCGGAACAGATCCGCGGCACGGCGATCGATCACCGCGCCGATCTCTATTCGGCGGGTGTGCTGCTGTTCGAGCTGCTGACGGCGGCCAAGCCGTTCGTGTCACCGAAGGACGATCCCGTCGAGGTCTGCTCGATGCACCTCAAGGTGCCACCGCCGACGCTGGCGGCGACGCAACCCGGGATCGAGTTCGGCGAGCTCGAGGCGATCGTCGCGCGCGCGCTGTCGAAGAAGCCAGAAGATCGCTATGCGAGCGCGGGCGAGTTCGCGGCTGCGCTCGATGCGGTGGTTCCTCGTCGAGCGACCGCGCCGGTGATCCCGATCCCGTCGGTCGCGAGCGAGAGTGGCTGGACGGTGGCGGCGAACAGCGCGCCCGTGCCGGTGCCATCCGTGCATTCGGGACCGACCGTGCCGACGGCTGCGGCGACCGGGCCTGTGGTCGCGCCGATCCCGTCGGTCGCGACGGCACCTGTGGTCGCGCCGATCCCGTCGATCGCGACCAACCCACTCGAGAGCCCGATGGCTCCGGTCGGTGTCCCGAGCAAACCGTTTGCTGCAATCCCGCCTGGACCCGCGAGCGAGCCGCCGTCGCCGCGACCCGCACGCACGACCAAGGCACCGCCGGCCCCGTTCGCGTCACGCGCGAAGTCTCCGACGGTGAAGCCCGCGTTCAACCCGCAAGCCTCGCTCGCGACGGCCGCCGCTGCCGCCGAGTCGGTCGAGCAGGCGAGGCCACCCGTCGCGGTCGGTGGGTTGCCGGCGGACTTCGATCTGTCGATGGTGCTCCCGTCGCCGAACGTCCCCGCGACGCCGATCGAGATCGCGATGTTGCCCGCGTCCGAGGCCCCGTCAGAGACCAAGGGCGAGACCAAGCTCGGCCTCGGCACGGTCGAGCGCCCGGAGCCGGCAGCGAAGCCTGATCGCAAGGACAGCGCGGATCACGACGCGACCGCGTACTTTCAGGGGGCACCACCAGCAGGGCCGTCTCCACTCGACAGGGGCGATGTCCCGGCCGTCGCCGAGCCGGTCTCGTTACCGCCTCCGCCGACGTTGCCCTCGCTACCAATAACCCGGAAGCAGATGCAGATCGCCGGGATCGTGGCCGGTGCGCTCGTGCTGCTCGCGATCATCATCGGCACCTGTAGCGGCGGGAAGTCCAGGGCCACGCCGACGGCCGGGGAGCCAACGCCCAGGGCAAGGCCGGCGCCGGAACCAACGTTGTCGGCCGCCGACGAGCCCTTCGTGAAGGCCTCCGAGTTGCTCGAGGCGGGGAAGCCGAAGGCCGCGATCGACACGTTGGTGCCGGCGCGTCGCGAGTTCCCCAGGGACGCTCGGTTTTCGTACCTGCTCGGCCGGGCGTACTTCGAGACCAAGCAGGGGTCGTTGGGGCTCAAACAGTTTCGCGACACGCTCGCCCTCGATGGGACCTATCGAGCCGATCCCGACCTGATCAAGGCGGTGGTCGCAGCGTTCAATGGGGCGTCCGAGTATCCCGCAGAGCTCGGCGCGTTCTTGCGCGAGGAGATCGGCGCGCCGGTACGGCAATATCTCGAAGAGACGGCCGCCAAACATCCCAGTCCGAAGGTCCGGAACCGCGCGAAGGCCGAGCTCGCCAAGCTGCCGTGACGCACCGCGAACTACGCGGATCTGCGGCGTTCTTGTGACGAAACGCGCAGGGATCGTTCCGGCAAAACCCTCTGTTCAAACCTACTCCGGAGCTGCGGGCAAATTTTTTTCTGGGCGAGATCTCGCTCAGACACGTCGCGTCAATTCGCGGCTTTTCACATGCCCACAGCCTTATCCACAACGGTTTTTAACGCGATGGAATCGCACGCCAAACCCCGTTTTAACCCACCTCAATCCACTGGCAATCCACAGCTACTCCACGTGGATATCTCACCGCGACACACACTATATGTAGGCCCGCCTCGACTCGGACCCACCAAATCTAGCGCCTGTTTTTCTTGCCCTCTTATCTTCGCCTCGTTAAAAGGGATCTCCGCCGCGATGTCCCACTTGGATCACACGTCATTCCGGTCGAACCTCGTTCGATCCCGCTTTGATGGCTGCTGGGTGGTGACCCAACAGCCCTCGAAGTCATAGGCACCTGATACAGGTTCCTCCTCCGCAGCAGCACGCCAAGTAGTTCAACGGCCACCGACCGATCGACCGCTCCCACGCTCAAATTCCGCAGAAAATACAAGCAGTTCCCAATCCGGATGGAGGGCCTGCTAGTAGGGAATCTTTGCGCTCAAATTGGGGACTTTCGACCGACCATCGGTAGCTGCTCGGCACGCACCGTTACTGACAACACCGTTTTCATTTTCAACGCCGCACAGATTCGTCGCAAGGAGGGGTCATGATCGTAAAATCCGTTGCCGTTGCTCCAACGCATGGGAGTGATGGTCGCCGCGATAAGGACAAAGGCGAGAGAGTCCACAGCCGGGTCATCAAGGACCAGCGGCCAGGCCTCGCAGTCGAGCGGTTCTTCACCGCCAACCTCCGTCCCGGCCAGGACCCTTTCGAGACGGTCGAATGGGAACGGCGCGACGCGGTGATCAGCGGCGCCGACGGCAAGGTGTTCTTCGAACAGCGTGGCGTGGAGTTCCCCAAGACGTGGTCGCAGACGGCCACCAACGTCGTGGTGCAGAAGTACTTCCGCGGCACCCTCAACACGCCGTCTCGTGAGGACTCGGTCCGCGCGATGATCGCGCGCGTTGCCGACACGATCTATAGCTGGGGCAAGGCGGACGGCTACTTCAAGAGCGAGCAGGACGCCTGGGCGTTCCGCGATGAGCTCGTTCACCTCCTCCTCCACCAGAAGATGGCGTTCAACTCGCCCGTCTGGTTCAACGTCGGCGTCGAGGCTTATCCGCAGTGCTCCGCCTGCTTCATCAACTCGGTCGATGACTCGATGGGCTCCATCCTCGGGCTCGCGAAGACCGAGGGCATGCTCTTCAAGTACGGCTCGGGCACCGGCTCGAACCTGTCCACGCTGCGTAGCTCGCGCGAGCACCTGAACGGCGGCGGCACGGCCTCGGGCCCGGTCTCGTTCATGCGCGGCTTCGATGCCTTCGCGGGCGCCATCAAGTCGGGCGGCAAGACCCGCCGTGCGGCGAAGATGGTGATCCTCAACGTCGATCACCCGGACATCGTCGACTTCATCGACTGCAAGCAGATCGAGGAGAAGAAGGCGTGGGCGCTGATCGATGCGGGCTATGACGGCGGCTTCAACGTCGTCGGTGGTGCGTACGACTCGGTGAACTACCAGAACGCGAACCACTCGGTCCGCGTCACCGACGACTTCATGAACTCGGTCCTCCGCGACGGCGACTGGAACACCCGCTCGGTCACCGACGGCAGCCCGGTCGAGAACCTCAAGGCTCGCACCGTGATGCGAAAGATGGCGGACGCCGCGTGGATCTGTGGCGACCCCGGCATCCAGTACGACACCACGATCAACGACTGGCATCCGTGCATCAACACGTCGCGCATCAACGCGTCGAACCCGTGCTCGGAGTACATGTTCCTCGACGACTCGGCGTGCAACCTTGCATCGCTGAACCTCCGCAAGTTCCAGCGCGCGGATGGTGAGTTCGATGTCGAAGCGTTCCGTCGCGGCTGCGCGACCACGCTCACCGCGATGGAGATCATCGTCGACAACTCGGCGTACCCCACGCCGCGCATCGCCGAGAACTCCTACAAGTTCCGTCCGCTCGGTCTCGGCTTCGCGAACCTCGGCGCCCTGCTGATGTCGCGCTCGCTGCCGTACGACTCCGAGTCGGGTCGCGCGTACTCCGCCGCGATCACCGCGATCATGTGCGGCGAGGCCTACCGCCAGTCCGCAAAGATCTCGGCGGACGCGACGGGCCCGTTCGCCGGCTACGCCGACAACGAGACGCCGTTCCTCAAGGTCATGCGCAAGCACCGCGCGTCGGTCGAGCGCATCGACTCCGCGTTCGTTCCGCACGAGATGATGCAGGCCGCACGCGAGTCGTGGGACAGCGCCATCGAGCTCGGCCAGAAGTACGGCTTCCGCAATGGCCAGACCACGGTGCTCGCGCCTACCGGCACGATCGCCTTCCTGATGGATTGCGACACCACGGGCGTCGAGCCCGACATCGCGATCGTCAAGTACAAGCGCCTCGTCGGCGGTGGCCTCCTCAAGATCGTGAACCACACGGTCCCCGAGGCCCTCTCGAACCTCGGCTACTCCGAGCCCGAGTGCGAAGCCATCATCGGCTTCATCGACGAGAACGGCACCATCGAAGGTGCGCCCAAGCTCAAGGACGAGCACCTGCCCGTCTTCGACTGCGCGTTCCGCTCGTCCACCGGCACCCGCTCGATCCACTACATGGGTCACATCCGCATGATGTCGGCGGTCCAGCCGTTCCTCTCGGGGGCGATCTCCAAGACGGTCAACCTCCCCACGGAGTGCACCGTCGAGGACATCGAGGACGCGTACATCCAGGCGTGGAAGCTCGGCCTCAAGGCGATCGCCGTCTACCGCGACGGGTGCAAGCGTACGCAGCCGCTCTCCACCAGCCTCAAGCAGGCCACCTCGCGCGGTGGGCTCGAAGCATCGATCAAGTCTCTGGCGCCGCTCGAGGCGATCGCCAAGGCGATCGCCGATGTCGATCCGCTGACGATGCTCTCGCCGGAAGAGCGTCGCCTCGTCGAGGCCCTGCGCGCGCGCAAGTCGCGTCCGTCGGGTCCGCCGATGGCGAACCGCTACAAGCTGCCGGACGAGCGGGCGTCGTTCACCCACAAGTTCTCGATCGGTGGCCACGAGGGCTACCTGACCGTCGGGCTCTATCCCGATGGCTCACCCGGCGAGATCTTCGTGCGCATGGCGAAGGAAGGCTCCGTGATCGCCGGGCTGATGGACTCGTTCGCGACGGCCATCTCGCTCTCGCTCCAGCACGGTGTGCCGCTGCACATCTTGATCGAGAAGTTCAAGGGCACTCGCTTCGAGCCCTCGGGCTTCACGGGCAACCAGGAGATCCCGATCGCCACGTCGATCATGGACTACCTGTTCCGCTGGCTCGCGATCCGCTTCCCGCTCGAGGGAACGTCGCCGCTCGTCGAGGCGCACCCCGCCGCGCAGCGCGCGCAGCTCGATCTCCCGAGGATCCCGCTGATGTCGAAGGACTTCATCTCCGTCGAAGTGAAGAACGGTCTCGTTCCGTCGATCCCCGTCGAGGTGAAGGACCGTGCATGGGTCCAGGAGACGGACGCTCCGCCGTGCCACGAGTGCGGCACGCTGATGGTTCGCAACGGTGCTTGCCACAAGTGCCCGAACTGCGGATCCACGAGCGGCTGCTCGTAGCTCGTTAGTAAATCGCGCGAAGGCCCGCCTGCAAAGGTGGGCTTTCTGCGTTTCGGCGGTCGCGTCCGACGGCCGCGCCGAAGAAGTAGTCGCGAGCTCGAGCAGCAACATGCCGCGACCCGAGACGAGATGGCGCTTCGCGACGCGCAGCTCCACCGACGGTCTCGAGCGCACGAAGGTGGCCAGGGTGGCGACCAGGAGCCCGATCGTGAGTCCGACCTGGTAGGGCGCTTCGTGCTGACGAGGAGCTCCTTCGGCTGGAACGTCAGGCCGCACTGCTTGCAGTGTGCGAGCGGCGAATCGCTCGGCGGTTGGTGATGATCGCAACGCGGACAGACCGCATCGGGTTGCGCACCACGCATGGATCGATATGGTAAGGCAGCCCAGATGACGAAGCTGCTCGTAGCTCTGGTTCTCGCCATCGCGCTGCCGTTCGCGTGTGCGGAGGAGAAGCCGCCGGTGGCGCACAAGCACGAGCTGGTCGATCTCAACAGCGCGAGTGCGCAGGAGCTCGAGGCCCTGCCCGGGATCGGCGAGGTGACCGCGAAGAAGATCATCGCGGGGCGACCGTACGAGCGTAAGGATCAGCTCGTGTCGCGAGCCATCGTCACCGAGGCGGCGTACGCGAAGTTCAGGGACGCCGTGATCGCGAAGCAGAACTGAGAGCGCGCGCGCTGGAGCTCGAGGCGGGACTCGGCGAGGCAGTGGGATCGACGGTGGTCGCGAAGCAGAACTGATCGATGTGGCTGCGACGCTCGCGCGTCGGATCGGCCCGATGATGTAGGCCGATCGGTAGCGCAAGGCGATCTGCCCCAACTCGGTTTCGCGCGCGGGGCGAGATGCCTCGTGTGATAAAAATCTTTGTCGACGGTAAGGAACAGAACGCGCGCGATGAACGTCGAGCGACGTACAACGTCTATGCGCCCGCCCAAAACAACGGGCACGAGGTTCGTATGTCGAAGCAACTGTTCTCTGGTCTCGCTCTCTCGCTCTCTCTCCTCTTCACGTCGGCCGCTGGCGCCGATGACAAGGTGAAGCCCGCCCCGACGAAGGCTCCCGAGAAGGCCCCCGACAAGGCGCCTGTGAAGGCTCCCGAGAAGGCACCCGCGAAGCCGGACGAGAAGGCTCCCGTGAAGACGGCGCCGAAGGCCGCCGAAATCGATCTGAACACCGCGACCGAGAAGGAGCTCGCCGCGCTCCCGGGTATCGGCGATGCGATCGCGAAGAAGATCGTCGCGGGTCGTCCGTACGCCAAGAAGGACCAGCTGGTCTCGAAGAAGGTCGTGACCCAGACGGTCTACGACAAGTTCAAGGACTCGGTGATCGCGAAGCAGGCCGATGCAACGCTCAAGACCGACGCGGTGAAGCCGGGCGATGGCTCGGTGAAGCCGACCGTCTCGGCGAAGCCCGAGAAGGCGCCGGCGACCACGCCCGCGAAGCCCGAGAAGGCGCCGGCGACCACGCCTGCGAAGCCCGAGAAGGCGCCGGCGACCACGCCTGCGAAGACCGAGAAGCCGGCCTCGACGCCGACGACGACCGTCACGCCCGCGAAGAAGTAGTCGCGTACGTAGCGCGTCGACGAGCTGCCGCGGCGCGGGCTCGACGAGCCGTATGCCGACACGCGATCGGCGACGTACACGCCTTCGAGGCCGACCCGAAGCTATCGCCCGGCACGAAGATCTTCCACGAGCCCCACCCGGTCGGCGGCCGGTACCGCGTCGAGGTTGTTAGGTCGACCGCCGTCGTAGGTCCTCTTTCGGCGTTCGTTAGAACCGTGGTCAAGCGTCGTGAGGCTATGGCTCGAGCAGCACGTAACGCGTCATCGTCAGCTGGGCCGCGTGAGCTGCGTCGTTCCTAGGGTCACGGTGGGATCGATGCGTAGGACCGTGACGTCGCCACCCGGGATGAACGTGACATTGCCGGTGGCGTCGAGGTCGATCACGCGCGCGCGCCACGACGCGGTCACACCGTGCTTGCTACCAGCACCGAACATGATCTTGACGGTGCTGCCGTCAACACTCATCCCGATCACGCGCGCCTTGACCGGTACGCAGCCACCGGGAGGACAGGTGACGGGGCGCTGGAGCGGCGGCAGACAGGTGCGCGGGTGAAGGTTGCTGCAGACGTAACCCTCGCTCTGCAGCTGCGAGGCGATCTTCTCGCAGCCGCGCCAGTCATCGGGCGCATCGCGCGGGCACGCGGTGGCGCAGGCCGGATCGGTCTCCGCGAACGCAACGCAGGCGATCGGCGGCTCGGGCGGCGGCTCGACACGCGGCGGGATGACGTAGACGTAGGGCTCGGGCTTCGGCGCCGGCGCGGAGGTCCAGCAGGCCGTCAGCGCGAGCAGCAGGCAGCAGCGCATCTCGGGTGATGGTAGCGCCGACCGGGAGCACTTCCACGAGACGTCGTGATCGAGATGCCCGACGACGATTCACCGGAGCCAGGTCAGTACGTGTCGAAGGTCAGCAAGTTGACGGCGACCAAGATCGGGGACGGCAGCTCCGACAACGCGGTCTACAAGGCGCGCCTGGCCGTCACACTCGTACGCGCTGCCCACGTGAAGCTGTTCAAGGCGAGGCAAACGTGGGGAGCGGTCGCCGATCTCGGTGGCGACTTCGACAACATTTTTGGTTGAGCACCCGTGCCCTTGTCAGCACGGGCGTCCGTCGGGGACCATGGGCCGGTGAGCTCGAGGACGCTCGGCGGCGTGGGAGTCGTGAAAACCGGTGGCACCACTCCACCCTTGCCCATCGAGGGCAACCTGGCGGGGACGACGCTCAACGGGCGCTACGACGTGCTCGGTCTGCTCGGCACCGGCGGCATGGGTGCGGTGTATCGCGCGCACGATCGCGAGCTCGACGAGGTCGTGGCGCTCAAGGTGATGCGTGGCGACTTCGCGCGCGAGCGCGGCGCGGTCGAGCAGTTTCGACAAGAGGTCAAGCTCGCGCGGCGCGTGACCCACGTGAACATCGCGCGGACCTTCGAGCTCGGCGTCGAGGGTGATCTGATCTTCTGCACGATGGAGCTCGTCGAGGGCGAGAGCTTGCGCGCGAAGCTTGCCCGCGACGGCGCGCTGACGGTCGCGCAGGCGGCGTCGATCGCGAGTGCGATCTGCGAGGGGCTCTCGGTCGCGCACGCGGCCGGCGTGATCCATCGCGACATCAAGCCGGAGAACGTGCTGCTGACGCCGAGCCAGCGCGTGGTGCTCGCGGACTTCGGCGTCGCGGCATTTTCGGCGTCGGATAGCGATGGCGCGCTCGTCGGCACCCTCGAGTACATGGCACCCGAGCAAGCGCGCGGCGAGCAGGCGACGCCGGCGACGGATGTCTATGCCGTGGGCGTGGTGTTGTTCGAGATGCTGTGCGGCATGCGTGCATTCTCGGGTTCGATGAGCGAACTGCTCGTCGCGAAGCAGGATGTCGAGAAGGTGTCGCTCGAGCTCGCCGAGACGGTGACACACGGGCCGTTGCCCGGCGAGATCAAGCAGCTCGTCGAGCGCGCGACCGCGCGAGATCCGGCACAGCGGATCGCCACGGCGGCGGAGCTGACGAGGCGGCTCGCCCCGTTTCTCACCGTCGAGCGCATCGCGACCAGCCCGGGCATCGCGATCGCGGAGCCACCCGATCTCACGCTGCCGACGATCGTCGTGCTGGCGCCGCGCGCGGTCGACAAGCACGCTGCGCTGCACGTCGCCGAGGGCATTCACCAGGAGACGCTGCGCCGCCTCGCCGGCAGGCGCCTGCGCGTGTGGCCGCGCGTCGACGCGTTCGAGATGCCGGGCGCGACCTTCGTCGAGCTCGTCGCGGGGAACAGGCTCGTGGTCACGCTGCGCCGCGACGAGCTGACCTCGACGCTGGAGCTACCCCTCGAGATCATCCACGTCGCACTCGCAGCGGATGCGATCGCGGTCGCCGCCCACGAGCTGGCAACTCGCGAGATCGACAGCGACGAGAGCGAGCGGCTCGACCTCCTCCTCCGTACCCGCGCCCATGCGCATGGAGGGTTCGCCGGGATCAAGCCCGCGATGGAGCTGCTCGAACAAGGGCGCGAGCGGTGGCCGGACGATCCGCGGCTCGCGTGTCAGCTCGCCGACATGATCCTGCGCTACGTGTTCGTGACGGCGCGCAGCCCGGTCTCGTTCTATGAAGCGAGACCCCTCGTCGAGGCGGCGCTGCTCGGTGCGCCGCACCTCGCGGAGTCTCACGTCTCTGCCGGGCAGCTCGCGCTGCATACCGGCGATCCCGTCCACGCGGCACGCGAGTTTCGGATCGCGATCGCGTGCTCGCCGTACCAGGCCGAGCCTCACGAGGGGCTGGGTCGCATGCTCCTCGAGGCCGGCTTCCTCGACGACGCGATGTCACGGCTCGACAGCGCCCTCGCCATCGCGCCCACGTTGTCGTCGGTGCGCTGGGAGATCGCACGCGCGCACGCCCTCGAGCAGAACTGGCTCGCGCACGATCAGCTCGTCGCGGAGCTGCTCAAGGAGGGCGATCGCCCGATCGCGCGGCTGCGGTTCGCCGTGTGGCGTGGCGACGGCAACGGGATCGCCGAATGTTTCGTCGCGTGGAAGACCTGGGGAACGCAGTTCGAGCCCGAGCTGTTCGAGAGGGTGTTCGCGGTCTTCCTCGACCGGACCTGGGCGCGCGACCGCGACGCGCTCCTCGAGGCGTGCATGGAGTCGAAGTCGCCGAGCAAGCGGCGCTCGTTGTTCTTGGCGCAGATCGGTGCCGAGCTCGCCGCCTACATGGGTGAGGTCGAGACCTCGCTCGCGCTGGTCGAGCGCGCCGTCAGCCTCGATCTGTTCGATCGCCACTGGCTCGATCGCTGCCCCCTCCTCGAGTCGGTCCGCGCCACGCCGGAGGGCCAGCGCCTCCAGCAGCGGGTGCGCGTGCGCGCCGAATCGATCCTCGACGCGCTGTATGGCGATCTCGAGGAACGCGACTCGACGGCCGCCACGATCCTCACCCCCACGAGCTAGGGCTGCCTCGTGCGAACGATGTCTCGGATCGGAGTCGTGATGCTGATCGGCGGCGTGATCTCGTCCCGTGCTTTGTGATGGGCACGGTCGTCGAGCCCCCGAGCACCCGAGCATCCGCGCGATCGCCGGTCACCTGCCGAACGGTCGCAAGGCCAGTTGACCTGTGTTCGACCGGATCGCGACCTCGTGTAGCGGGCGGGCGCGCCGATTTGCAACACTCGAAGCCGGTGCATGGCGGTCGAGTCGGTGGGCATGTTCCGCGTGCTGTCTTCCTGGGTTGCCCTCGCCTCCGCTGCAAGTCTCGCGCACGCCGATAGCTGGCTCGTCGTCGAAGCACCGATGGCGATCGCCACCAGCGACGCGCAGTCCGGTGCGTTTCGACCCGGCCTGATGCCAGCGGTCGGCGCCTACGTCGAGAATCGCTTCGCCCTCGGGCTCCGCCTGCGCGGCGGCATCCTGCGCGACGGTCCGACGCCCGGGTCCAACCTCTCCGATCCCGGTGTCGGTGGGCTCACCACCGCGAGTGTCGCCATCCGGTTCGGTGGCCGCGTCTGGCTCGAGCTCGCCGCGGGCGGTGGCTTGACCGGCAGGGATCTGGTGCCCGCCGTCGAAGCAGGCGTGGGCTGGTCGATGGCCGTGGGCAAGCTCGAGATCGGTCCGAGTGCACGCTACGTCCGCGTGGTCTCGAACGACGCGATGCACGCGTTCGGCGATGCCGAGCTCGCGCTGTTCGGCGTCTACGTGCGGTTCGGTCGCAAGCGACCCGCGCGCGTGGTCGATCCCGTGATGTTCGAGCGCACGCCGGATCCGGTGGTCGCTGCCGCCTCTGTCTCGCGCGATCAGGATCGCGTGGTCGAGCGTGAAGTCGGCTGCGTGGTCGATACCGAGGGGTGCCCGTCGGCGCCGATCGAGCTCGCTCCCGATATCGTCATGCAGGACGATCGGATCGTCCTCGAGGAGCGCGTGCTGTTCGCGTTCGATCGCGCACGCGTGCGCTCGGGCGGTCGCGAGTTGCTTGGTCGGCTGATCGAGATCTGGCACGAGCATCCCGAGTGGTTGCACGTCACCGTCGAGGGCCACGCCGACGTGCGCGGCACCGACGCCTACAACCAGTGGCTCAGCGAGGAGCGCGCTGGCCGCGTGCGCAAGGCGATGATCAAGCTCGGCGCACCTGCCGAGGCGATCACCGTCGTCGGCTTCGGCCGGACGCGCCCGCGTGACACGGCCACCACCGAGGTTGCCTACGAGCGCAACCGCCGCGTCGAGTTCGTGATCGATCGCCGCGTCGCCGCGGCGGTCACCCAAACGGTGGCGCCGTGACCAAGTACGCCGAGCAAGCACGCACGCTCGTCGCCATGCGCGCGGCGCGTGAGAGCACCAAGATCGTGCGCGACTGGCGCGACGCGATGATCTCCGTGATCGCGGAGACGCGCGAGGTAGGCGCGCGCGGTAGCGAGGCCGAGGTCGCGCTCGAGATCGAAGACACGATGATCGAGGACGCCGTCCCTGCGAAGGCGAGGCGCGACTGGCGCACCGCCATGATCGAGATGCTGTCCGTGTTCCGCGACCGTGGTCGCGCGGTCCGCACGCGAGCCCGCTCGACGTCGTCGTTGACGTTACCGCAGCTCGCGCTCGTGGCGTTCGCGCTGTCGGCATGCAGCTCGCTCGTCGACGATCCGTGCGCCGACGGCTACCTGCTCCAGGGCGATCACTGCGTCCTACGCATCGCTCCCGATAGCGGCGACATCGATCGCCCGATGGTGGATGGTCCGGGGGGGCCCGATGGCCCGGTCCCCGACGGTCCAGTCACGCCCGACGCGGTGACGCCCGACGGTCCGCTCGCAGCGGATGCGCCGGTGACGCCTGACGCCCCGGTGACGCCTGACGCGCCGGTGACGCCCGACGGTCCGATCGCAGCGGATGCGCCGGTGACGCCGGATGCACCGGTGACGCCGGATGCGGGCGTCGACACCCCGCCTCCACCCGATGCTCCCGTGTGCACCGCACCGTCGAAGATCTGCGCCGGCACGTGCACCGACGTGACCTCCGACCCCCAGGACTGCGGGACCTGCGGCCACGTCTGCGCGAGCGGCATCTGCTCCGCCGGCGTCTGCGCGGGCGAGCTCGCCGGTCACATCGTCGCGATCGGTCACGACTACCAGCAGCACAACGTCGCGATGGCTCGCGTGCTCGGCAACGCCGCGGCGCTCGCGTCGACAAGCGACCTCGGCATCGCGCATGTCGAGGGCACAGCCACGGTCGCGTCGCGCACCGGGACGCGCGCCTCGCTCGCGTCCGCACTCACGACGATCGGTCGCGCATCCCACGCGGCCACCTTGCCCACCGTCGGTGCACCCCTCACGGGCATCGACGTCCTCGTGATCGACGCGCAGACCGGCGACGGTGTTGCCGCCGAAGCACTCGGTGCGCAATGGAAGGCCTCGATCGATGCGCTCCTCGCGCGGCACGGTGTGGTGATCGTCGTCGAGGGTGTCAGCGGCGTCAGCCACCGGTTCGCCGCGGGTGCGGGGTTGTTCACCGTCGGCACGCCCATCGACACGACGGGTGCTCCGGCGTTCGTCGCCGCGGCCGGGGATGCCGTCGTCCAGCAGGTGCCGTCGCCGTACCTCGCGGATACGACCTCGGTGGTGTTCCCCGCCGTCGTCGGAGCGATCGCTACGCCGTTTGGCACCGTCGTCCTGCACCTGACTCGTTGATGGCTGCCTGATCGCGAACAATGTCAGCGCGTTGCGCGGTGGGTGCGAGATATGTTGCTGGCGATGTCGGACCCTCGGTCTAGGGTGTCTGCATGGCGATGGAAGCAACCGGCAGACTGCACACGATCTTCGACACGAAGCAGGTGTCGGAGCGCTTCTCGAAGCGCGAGTTCGTCGTCGAGACGAGTGACAACCCCAAGTACCCGCAGATGGTGCTGTTCCAGCTCACCGGTGATCGGTGCGTCCAGCTGGATGGCATGAACGTGGGTGACGCGGTGACGATCGAGTTCAGCCTTCGCGGCCGCGAATGGAAGAGCCCGTCCGGCGAAGTGAAGTACTTCAACAGCCTCGATGTGTGGCGGGTCGAGCCCGCTCGCGCGAACAACAACCGTGGTCGCAGCAACGGCAACAGCCGTGGCGGGTACCCCACGGATTCGCGCGATGCGCCTCCGCCGCGCGAGTTCGAGCCGCGCCCGAGCGATTTCGGTGGTGCGCGTCCGGACGACGACATCCCGTTCTGATCGAGTCCGGCACGTCGAACGCACACGGTGTCTGCTGATCTCGGCGGGCAGTCGTCGTTGCCTGCCTCGAGCGGTGCATACTCGCTGCACGCCGCGGCCATGATCCGATACGCCTACATCGACGGAAACAACAACACCTACGAGATCGGCGAGGCGCTCGAGTACGTGCCGATCTCGGCGGCCCAGAGCTCGTCGGGGACGTACTCGGGTGGAGCACCGAAAGCGGTCGCACTCGACGCCGAAACCCGCGCACAGCTGATCGAGCTGCTCGACCAGATCGCGGCCGACAAGGACAACGCGATCGAGACGCGCCCGAAGGGCTGCGGCACCGTCGTCCGCGGCGAGGATCGAACGTTCACGCGATCGAGCTCACCGCTCAAGGGAGAGCTCGAACATCGGTTGCGCAGCCTGCTCGAGCCACGACCGCCCTCTCCCCGTCGCTCGACCCGGCAGCCGTGAGCTCGAAGCCCGCAGCTGTTGGGCTTCGGCAATCTGTTCACTGCCGTCATGACGAGCTCCGTTATGACGCTCACCATAACGGCAGCGAAGAGGGAGAACGCGCGAGGCAGCTTGCCGAACGAGCGTCCGGCTGAGGTGCCCACGTAGATGCCGTCGGCCGCGTCGACGACGGGCGAACCGACGAGGCTTGCGCCGAGCGCGATCGAGAATGACCGCCGGAGCCGACATCGGAAGGTCGACGTGGCCGAGCGGCTCTCGTGATCGCGCTCGCGCAGCGCGCGCACTAGAGGCGGCGGACGCTCTCGATGACCACCGGCGTCTGCGGGCAGTCCTTCGCGAACGGGCCACTGGAGCCCGTCTTGACCGCCTTGATCTTGTCGACGGCATCCATCCCCGACGTCACCTTGCCGAACACCGCGTAGCCCCAGCCCGGACCGACCTTCGCCTGGTGATCGAGGAACGCGTTGTCGACCGTGTTGACGAACCATTGCGACGTGGCCGAGTGCGGCTCGCCGGTGCGCGCCATCGCAACGGTACCGCGCAGGTTCTTGAGCCCGTTGTCGGCCTCGTTTTCGATCGCCGCACGCACCGACCGCTTCTCGAGTTGCGCGTCGAAGCCGCCGCCCTGGATCATGAAGGTCGGGATGACGCGGTGGAACACGGTGCCGTCGTAGTGCTTCGCATCGACGTACGCGAGGAAGTTGGCGACCGACTTCGGCGCCTTCGCCGCGTCGAGCTCGATCGTGAAGGTGCCGTGGTTGGTGATGACGGAGACCGAATCAGCCATCCGCCGAACCTAGCGGATCAGGCGTAGAGGTACACGATGGCGGCGATCGGAATCGCGAGCCCGGCCCCGAGGAAGTACTTGCCGCGCCCGGTGATGCCGCGGTCACCCTTCATCATCACCGCCCCCGTGAGCGCGAGGAACATCAGCGCGATCGCGAACAGATCGGCGATGTACGTCCACGCACCCTTGAGGTTGTTGAGGTGCAACGAGTTGACCTCGAACAGCACCGCGCGCGTGGTCACCGTCTTGAGCGTGCCGCGACCCGTGCGCGTATCGACGACGGCTTCCTGGCCTTCGGTCAGGAACACGCGGAGCTGCGTCTCGGTCTCGGCGAAGTGCCCACGCACCTCGCGAGGATCGAGCTCGAGCTTCGCGATCACCTGCTTCGCACGCTCGTCGATCGATCCCTCGAGCGGGCCGATCTCCACGTCACGCGAGGCGAACTTGTAGTTCGGGTTCCAGTCCTCGATGTGATTGACCGCGAGTCCCGACAACCCGTACGCGAGCGTCAGCGCGACACTGATGTACCCGACGTCCCGGTGGAGGACCCGGAACAGGTGCCGCCACCGCACGGAACTACTTCTTGTCGCGGAACACCGCGCCGGTGCCGTCGAGCCGGACGATCAGCGTGGGCTTGGTGACCGACGCCGGGTCGTACGCCTTGCCGTACTCCTTCGCCTCGTACTCGGCGTGCTGCTTCGACTCCTCGAGGGACAGCTCCTTGACGGAGACCTGGCCCTGCGCCTGCGCGTACATGCCCTTGCTGTCGACCGGGAACACCATCTCGCCGTCGACGACCTTGAACTTCAGCTTCTCGCCGGTGCCCTCGCCGGCCAGCTCGAACCAGCAGCCACGCTTGGGGCAGACGTCGGTGACCATGCCCTCGACCTTCACCGTCTTGCCCTTGAAGGCCTCCGGCGCGGCGAGGATCTTGGAGATCGAGGTGACCTCGGCGACCGAGACGCCGGCACCGAACGTCTTGCCGGGCGCCGGAGCAGTCACAGGGGCAACGGCCTGCGACGGCGTCGCGGCCTCGCTCTTGGGGCCACGGTCACAACCGGCGAACACAGCGAGGAGCAGGGCAAACCGCAACATGCCGGGGAAAATGCTCCACGAACCCGGGGGTGTCAACGCGGTTCTGCGACCGGCAACATGGCGAAATCCCGCGCGTCCTCGGGACCATGGAACGTCACTCCAATTCTTCCGACAAGCCCTCTGTCCCGTCTTGCGGAGTGCCGGGAAGACGGGGCCCCGCACGTTGCGGAGTGCCAGGAAATCGCGCACCTCCCAGATTTCGCGAACCGATCGGTGAGAACGCTTGTCGGAGGCGACATGCTGCGAGCCGCGATCGCGTTTGCCGTCCTCGCCGCCACCGCGACCCCGGCGTGGCCTTGCCTCAACGGCACGATCCTCGAAGGGGACGAGGCCGTGCGTGCCATCGTCCAGATCGAGAGGTTTCTCGACGCCGGTCAGTACGGGCAAGCGCGCGAGCTCCTCGGCAGCAGCAGTGGGAGCGAGGTCCACTGGATGAACGAGGCCGTGACGGGGCGCGTCGGCGACGCCGAGATGGTGCTCGCGCTACGCACGGCTCCGCGACGCGCGGCGAAGATCGCCGTCGACTACTTCGCGAAGCGCAGCAAGGCGCAGCCCAAGAATCTTCGGTATCAGGCGTGGCTCGCCGAGGCGTACGCGACGCTCAACAAGCGCGAAGAAGCCCTCTCGATCCTCACCGATCTGCACAAGCGCGACCTGATGCCCGACGGCTTCGCGTACGTCACGCTCGCGAAGCTCTCCGACGGCGTCAAGGTCGACGAGTGGCTCGACGTCTGCCGCACGCGAGCCAAGGTGAAGTCGATCTGCGTCATTCCGACGGCTGCACGCGCGGCCCCCGCCAGAAAGGTGCGCAGCTCCAAGATGAAGTTGCCGGGCTGACACGTTTGATGGCGAGACTTCGGCGCAACGGCCCGCGCGTTGCTTACGTCGAACAGCATGCGATTCGTTGCCGCGAGCGGGTTTTCTGCCCTGCTGCTCGGCTCGATCTCGTCGCCCGCCGACGCATGGATCAACGCGGTGCAGATGACGCAGGACGAGGCAACGTACCGGATCGCGGCGGTCCATGCTGCAATGCACCTCGAGCAGTACTGGTTCGCGGACCTGATGATCCCCGAGGGGAAGTTCGGTCGCATCGGCTACATCGAGATCACCGATCGCCCGCATCGCGACGACGACAAACTCGACCTAACCCTGCTGGATGCGCAGCAGGTCATCGAGATGCGGTGGGGCGAACCCGACGAGGACGACGCTGCAGACCTCGAGACCTACTTTCGGCGTCGCCTGGAAGACGGCAAGTCGCCGCGGCTGGTCGCGTGGCTCGCCGAGGCATCCGCGCTCTCGGGCGATGCCGACAACGCGGTCGCGCTGTTGCGCGATCTCGAGCAACACGACCTGATGCCCGACGCACATGCGTACGCGATGCTCGCCGAACACACGAGCGGTGCCGAGCAACTGCGAGCCGCCGCGAAGTGTCGCGTGCGTGCGCTGGTCAAGAAGATCTGCCCGGTGGTGCCGGGCACGCAGACGGTCTGAGGTGTGCGTGAAGCTGCTCTCGATCGCGGTGGTGATCGCCACCTGCGATCGCTCGACCACACCGCCACCGCCCGAGCCGAGCATCGCGCCGCCCGTGGACGCACAGGTCACCGTGCCGAGGGCGAACAAGCTCGTCGACAAGTTTCAGTGCAACCGCTGCCACGACACACCGGGCGCCGAACCCGCGGTGCGCGACAAGCACTGCTTCCGGTGTCATCAGCAGATCCACGCCGGCACATTCGCCCTCGACCAGGGCACGCTGTCGAAGGACACGCTCGAGACCTGGCGCGGGCACATCCAGAGTCTGCGCGATGCACCGTCGCTGCTCGCGGCGACGCGCCTCCGCCGCGACTGGGTGAAACAGTTCCTGTTACATCCGCACGACGTGCGCCCCGGATCGATCGCACAGATGCCGCGACTCGCGATCACCGAGGCCGAGGCCGATCAGCTCGCGACGATGTTGGTGCCGACGGAGACGCTCGCGAAGCTCGAGACCAAGCCCGTGGAGGTCGTGCACGGCGAGCAGTTGTTCAAGCAGTTCGCATGCGGTCGGTGTCACCGGTTCACCGGCGCGTCCGTCGACGATCCGGCGAGGCACGCCGCCGCGCAGCTCACCGATCAGATGCGCCGCGTCGGCAGCGAGGTCGAGCAGCAGGCGATCGCGTGGACGCTCGCACCCGATCTGCGGTTCGCGCGCGAGCGCATGCAGCCCGGTCTGCTCGCCGAGTGGATCCAGCGACCGGGTGGTGCGATGCCGTCGGTCGCTGGCGTCGGACCGCGCGAAGCGGAGGCACTCGCGGCGTACATCGCGACGACGCCACTCGCAGCGGTGGCGAAGCCCGAGGTGCCGAGTCGCTTGCCGGTGCTCGAGCGCGCGGTCACGTACGCCGAGGTCTCGGCGAAGGTGTTTCGCGACACCTGCTGGCACTGCCACGCAGTACCCGACTTCGCGCGCGGCGACGGCGGGCCCGGCAACAGCGGCGGCTTCGGGTTCGCGCCGCGCGGGCTCGATCTATCGAGCTACACCGGGATCGCCGAGGGTTCGTTCGACGACACCGGCGAGCGGCGGTCGATCTTCGCGAAGCTCCCCGACGGTACACCGCGCATCGTCGCGCACCTGGTGGCACGGCACGCGGAGGGCTCCGGCGCCTCCGGCGAGCTTCGCGGGATGCCGCTCGGCTTGCCGCCGCTCAGTCTCGAGCAGATCCAGCTGGTGGAGAGCTGGGTGGTGCAAGGGAGACCGCAGTAGCCTTCTCGGGGATCAGGTTGCGCAGGTGCCACGCCTGTACGTGGTGATCGCGAGACGCCGTGCGCCCGTTGCGCGTGATGGTGTACGCGAACGCGCCGACGAGCATGATGAACATGACGTTCGCGAAGCCCACCGCGACGCTCGCACCGACGCTGTCGCCGAAGTTGTAGATCGTCGAGGTGAGGTGGATGCCGGCGTGATCGATCGTCCACGTGGGGTCGAGGACGCCGGCGTACTCGAGGACCAGCGGCGTGATCGCGGTGACCGCCGCCCACGCGAAGATCGTCCACGGGCGCTCCTGGTTCCACGGATGAGACGCCACCGCGATCAACGCACCGCAGATCATCACCGGCGTCAGCACGAATGGGCTCGCGATCCGCGTCCACACCAGCGCGAGTGCGAAGTTGCCGAGCATCGACAGGTACGGCGATACGCGCCCGGTCACCGAGCCACGCCACGCGAACGCGACGAGTGCCGCGAGCACGAGGTTGAAGCCGACGAGCCACGGCCAGCTCCGCACGTCGAGGAGCGGTAACAGGAGCAGGAAGACGAACACCGCGCCGTACGAGCGGGTCGCGCGCTGCGAGCGCTTCCTGAGCGCATCGCGATCGAGCTGATCGAGACTCTCGACGAGCGCAGGTGGCAACACCGCGGGCCGCTCGAGCAGCAGGCGACCGACGAGATCTGCCGCTTCCTGGGATTCGGGATCGAGGGCGAGCGCGCGACCGGCGTGACGCATCGCGAGCTGCGTGTTCGCTCCTCCGGCCGCCATCGCTGCACGCGCGAGCGCGATCTGTTCGTCGCGCAGCGTGCGCCGGAGCGCGACATCGCGATCGCCGTCCATGTAGCGACGTAGCCGCTCCGCCATCGCGCGCGCCGTCGGTCGCTCGGCAGGCTCCTCGGCCTGCGCGGCGAGGCAGAGCTCGTCGAGCTCGGGCGCGATCTCGCGATCCGTGCGTCGCCTCGAGGGTCGCTCGGGCGAGCCGGTCAGGGTCGAGACCAGCGCGTCGTCACCTCGCGGATGCAGCGTCTGCGTGGTCAGGATCTCGAACAGGATCGCACCGAGCGCGTAGATATCGGCGGCGGTCCCCGCGGGCTCGCCGCGGACCTGCTCGGGAGCCATGTAGCCGGGCGTGCCGAGCACGGCACCGGCCCTGGTCGCGGTCTCCGACGCACCAGGCGTCGTCGCGCCATGGGGATCGAGCGGTCCGACGCTGTCGAGGTCGGTGGCGACGTCGTCGTGCGCATCGAGCTCGCGTGCGACACCCCAGTCGAGCACGTAGACCTCGCCGAAATCGCCGAGCATGATGTTCGCGGGCTTGAGATCGCGATGCACGACGCGGCGCTGGTGCGCGAAGTCGATCGCGAGCAACACCTCGACGAGCGCGCGCAGCAGCGACTGCACCGGTTCGTCGCTCTTGATCTTGTCGCTCAGCGTGACCCCGGCGAGCCGCTTCATCGTGAAGAACACGCGGCCCTCGGGGTCGGTGCCGAGATCGTGGATCGGCACGATGGCGGGGTGCTCGAGGCGTGCCTGGATCCGCGCCTCGCGAAGGAACCGGGTGATCGTTCGCGTCGATTGCTCGCCGTGCATGCGCTTGATCGCGATGTCGCGATCGAACTTGAGATCGTGCGCGGCGATCACCTCGCCCATGCCACCCTTGCCGAGTGTGTCCTGCAGCTCGTAGCCGGTCTGCGCCAGCTGCACCCGGTTCTCGATCATCGAGAACGACATCCGCGATCGCGGCAACCGGCGCAGCGAGCCGGAGGGCAGGGTGTCGTCGCTCGTGTCGGGCAGTGGGCCCGGCAGCGGCGTCGCGCGCGACAACCTCCGACCTTCGACGGCGGTCGCGCGTGCGTCCTCGTCGTCACCCGGTTCGTCGACCATGGAGCGAGCGTACGCCACCGGCGTTCGTTACTGTTCACCCATGGACGTGTTGCGCCGTGCCCTCGAGCTGTCGCCTCCGGACGCGACCACGCTGCAGGCATGGTGGGAGGCGACGCAGGTGGAGCGAGCGCGGTGGTCGACGACGATCGAGCGCGCCGTGATCGGTGGCGCGCTGGCGGATCGCCTGGCGTTCGCGTTCGCGACTGGCTATCACGAGGCGCTGCAACAGCTCGTGCCTGGTCTCCAAGGCAACCGCGCGTCGCTGTGCGCCACGGAGGAGGGCGGCGCTCATCCACGCGCGATCCAGACCACGCTGACGCGGGTCGACGATCACCTCGAGCTGACCGGCAAGAAGACGTGGTCGACCGCCGCCGACAAGGCGGACGTGCTGCTCGTGATCGCGAGCACCGGTGAGCGCGACGGCAAGAACCAGCTGGTGATGGTCAGCGTGCGCGCCGGAGCGCAGGGCGTGACGCTGACGCCGTCGAGCGCGCCGTTCGTACCCGAGATCCCGCACGCGAGCGTCATCCTCGACAGGGTCGTCGTACGCGACGCGGACGTGCACGGCGGTGACGGCTACGACACCTATCTCAAGCCGTTTCGCACGATCGAGGATCTCCACGTCCACGGCGCGCTCCTCGGGTACTTGCTCGGCAGTGCGCGCCGGCGGGGTTGGGGTGAGTTGGTCCCCCAGATCGCCATCGCCCTCACCGCCACGCGCGCCCTCGCAGCCGAGGACTCGAGATCCGAGGCCACTCACCTCGCCCTCGCGGGCTTGATCGAGCAGACCCGCCGGCTCGTCGATCCGATCGAGGAGAGGTGGCGCGGCGAGTCCGACGACGAATTCACGCGCTGGCAACGCGATCGACCGCTGTTGAAGGTCGCGACTGCCGCTCGCACCGCTCGTCTGGCACGCGCGAAGCAGGTGCTGGGCCTATGAAGATCGAAGTCCTGACCAGCGGCATCTGGCAGACCACGTCGACGATCCTCGAGGACGGCGGGAGCTGCCTGGTGGTCGACCCCGGGTATTTCCCGCGCGAGCTCGATGCGATCACGGCGCGCGTCGGCGAGCTCGGTCGCGCCGAGGCCGTGGTGTTCACGCACGGTCACTGGGATCACGTGATGGGGCACACGGCCCTCGACGCACCGGTGTGGTTGTCCGCGACGCTCGAGGCGTCGATCGCTCTCGGAGATCCTCGCACGGCGAAGTACCTCGACGAGGCGCGCGAGTTCGACTCCCGATGGTACGTGCCACGTCCGCACGGTCATCGCTGGCCGGTTCGCCGTCGTGGCCTCGCCGATGGAGAGACGCTGTCCCTGGGCAACGAGACGATCCGCGTGTTGCACTTGCCTGGTCACAGCCCCGATGGGCTCGGCCTCGTCGTGGGGGACACGCTGCTCGTCGGCGACTACCTGTCGCCGTGCGAGATCCCGTTCGTCGACGAGCTCGCCGCGTATCGCGCGACGCTGGTCCGCCTGCTCGACGTGATCGCCACCGAGGTCCACCAGGTCATCCCCGGTCACGGTCCACGCTTGACCCGCGACGAAGCCGCGGCGATCGCGCGCGCCGATCTCGCGTACATCGATCAGCTGATCGCCGGTGACGAGGCTCCGCTACCGCGCGCAGCGGACGTCGTCGGGATGGTCGACCACCATCGCGTCAACCTCTCGAAACGTTGAGCCCGGTCGAGCCGGCTCGATGCTATTTAGGTTTCTGGGCGAGTCGCTTGATCGTGCCGTCGGGGAGCGTCACGTCGATCCACTTGTCACCCGCTGCACTGACCACCAGGTCGCCGAACTTGACGTGCGTCAGCTGCTGCCCGACGGTGAAGTTGCCGCTCGCCGAGTAAGGTATCGGGCCGACGACGGCGGGCTTGACCTCGGCAGGCGGCGGCTCGATCACGCGCTTGAGCACGGCCAGGAGCGCCTTTCGCTGCTCGGGAATGCGGTGGTACTCGGCGACCAGGTTGACGCGCGCGAGCAACTCGCCCTCGACGGCGACCAGGCCATCCCAGACGTCCGCCTTGTCCTTCGCATTGGTGGCCCACGCGCAGGCGCGCGCGGCCTCGGGGATCCGATGGTCGGTACCGATCGTCTCGCCGCGAGCGGCCGTGCACTCCTTCGCCACTTCCTTCACCGTGTCGAGATCCGCGTCCGAGTGGCTCTTGAGCCACCTCTCGGTCGCCTCGAGCGCCTTGTGCGGGCGGCGATCGTCGGGCCGCTTGCTGGTCCACTCGTCGAGGATCAACGAGCGCACCGCCTCCATCAGCGCACGGATCAGCAGCTCGCGATCGAGGTCGTCCAGGTTGGTCGCCCACGCCGTCGCCGGCAGACCTTTGACCGAGTCACCCTTGAGGACCGCGAGACGCTCGAACCGTTCCACGAACTAACCGTACACCGAGCAGCGCGCGAAATCCTCCCCGCGGCCCCGAGCGCACCTGCCACGCGCTAGCGGCGAGCGGTCTGCAGTCGAGCGCGCCGACCTGATCGACTGATCAGGTCCAGCATCGCGAGCACGGCCCCGCCGCTCGCGACAGCCAGGGAAAGGGTCGCAGTGCCCCCGAGCCACGGAGCTGCGGCGAGGGCGGTCCCGACGGCGACCAGCACGGTCGCGATCGTGACATCTGCATAGGGGAGTCGATCATTCACGAGCGAAATTCTACGGTGCAGATCTCCCCGCTCCGAAATCTTCACGCGATTCGCTGAAAAGTTGCCCGCGTCTTCCAGGGGCCGTAGGGCTTTTATAAGCCATGAGCGCGGGGACCACGGCCATCGATATTTCCAACGAGGCATCTACCCAGATGCTCGGAGGTGCGGCGCTTACCGACAAGCCGGCAGCGATCCTGCGAGGGACCGCGCGCGGGCTCGAGATCGTGATCGATGCGCCCGCGGGCCTCGATGCGATCATCGATACGATCGACGCGCGGCTCGCCGAGGCGCCCACGTTCTTCCGGGGTAGCGACGTGCGCGTGCAGGTGAAGGACGGTCCGCTGCCCGCAGGTAGCCTGTCGCTACTCGAGGGCCTCGCGCAGCAATACGACCTGCATATCGTCGAGCTCGGAGCGGCGAAGCCCGAGCTCCGCCGTGTCGTGAAGGTCACCGAGGATGCGATTCCTCCCGTGGCCCTCGCCATCGGTTCGGGTGCGTTCGATGACGTCCCGACCTCGGAAGGCGAGGTCTATCGTGCGGACCGGGCCGAAGACTTCGGAGACATCCCGACCCAGATCCTCCCGTCGCCGCCGAACTCGGTGGTGATGGCGACCGCGATGGTGCTCGCACCCGCCCTCGGAACCATCGCCTTGCACGATGCGCTCGCCTCGGCGCGCACGGGCCTGTCGTGGCTGCCGCCGAAGCGGGTCGTGCCCGTGGTCCCGAACCCCATCGTCGAGCAAGAGCTCGAGGTCGAGCATCTCGAGCCCGAGACGCGGATCGTCGTCGGTCCGGTGCGCTCCGGTGTGATCCTCGATCACCGCGGGCACGTCATCGTGTTCGGCGATGTCAACCCGGGCGCGGAAGTGCGCGCCGCAGGAAACATCGTCGTGCTCGGCAAGCTCAAGGGCCTCGCGCATGCGGGCATCGGCGCCGAGGCTGGCTTCATCGTCGCGCTCCATCTCCAGCCGCAGCAGTTGCGGATCGGCCGGATGGTCGCGCGGTCGAGTGACGACATCACGACGCCGATCCCCGAGATCGCCTACGTCAGCAACGGTTCCATCGTCGTCGAGCGGTACACCGGCAAACTGCCTCCAGGGCAGGCTGCTTCTCTCAAGTAAAGGAGTCATGTCATGGGTCGCGCAATCGTCATCACGTCAGGCAAGGGCGGCGTCGGCAAGACCACCGTTACCGCCAACATCGGCACCGCCCTGGCTCAGCTGGGCCACTCGGTCGTGCTCATCGACGCGGACATCGGTCTCCGCAACCTCGACGTCGTGATGGGCCTCGAGAACCGCATCGTCTATCACGTCGTCGACGTCATCAAGGGCAAGTGCTCGGCGCAGAAGGCGCTGATCAAGGATCGCCGGATGGACAACCTGTGGATGCTGCCGGCCTCGCAGTCCGACGACAAGGATGCCGTCACGCCCGACGAGATGCGCAGCCTGGTGTTCGAGCTCAAGCACCAGCATGACTTCGTGCTGATCGATTGCCCCGCCGGCATCGAGCAAGGTTTCAAGAACGCGATCGCGGGCGCCGACGAGGCGATCGTGGTGGCGACCCCGGAGGTCTCCTCGATCCGCGACGCCGATCGTGTCGTCGGACTCCTCGCCGCGGCCGAGGTACCTGCACGGCTGGTCGTCAACCGGATCGCCGCGCACCTCGTGAAACGTGGCGACATGCTGTCGCAGGCCGACGTGATCGAGATCCTCGCGCTCGAGCTGCTCGGCACGATCCCGATGGACGATCAGATCGTCGCGACGACGAACAAGGGCGAACCGGCCGTGATCTCCGGCAAGTCGCTCGCAGCGAAGGAGCTGCAGCGGATCGCCAGGCGCCTGTCGGGCCTCGAAGTCACCGACAAGGAGAGCGTCGGCTTCTTCACCCGGCTCGGGCGCGCGCTCGGGCTCTCGGCAACCCCGGCATGATGAGGCATCAATTCATGTGGCACAGCATCAAGAATTTCGTGACCGGACGGCGCAGCAGTGAGGTGGCAAAGGGTCGCCTGCACCTCGTGCTCGCGCACGATCGCAGCGGGCTCGAAGGCGGGCGTCTTCAGGAGATGCGCGAGGAGATCGCGCAGGTGATCGCGAAGTACGTCAAGATCAACGCCGAAGAGGTCGAGATCCAGATCGAGACCCGCAACCGCGCGAGCCAGCTGACCGTGTCCAGCCAGATCCAGCCGCGCAACGCCTGAACAGAGCGTTCCAACAGCCCGCCCGAGTAGCCCGCCGGGAAGATCACCCGTGCGGGCTTCTGTGTATGATGTGGTCGATGCCCACAGCGACGCCTAGCCCCGAGCGGATGCTGTCGATCATCGAGCTACAGAACGCCATCGCGGCAGCCGGGATGAATGCCGACGAAGTGATGGGCATCGTCGCGGATCGCGCCACGGCGTTGGTCTCCGCGAGCTCGGCGATCGTCGCGATCCAGGAGGGCGAGGAGATGGTGTATCGCGCGATCACGCGTGCGGGTGGCATCGCGCTCGGCACGCGGATCTCGCGCTCTGCATCGATCCCCGGCCGCTGCGTCGCGGAGGGCCATCCGATCCGGATCGACGACATCTCCGTCGACGATCGCGTGGATGCCGAGACCCGCCAGCGCACCGGCGCGAGCTCGCTGCTGTGCGTGCCGCTGCTCTACGGCGAGAGCGCGGTCGGCGTGCTCGAGGTGTTCGGGCAGAAGCCGAAGGCGTTCTCCGACGAGGACATCGAGACGCTGCGCTTGCTGTCGTCGATCATCGCGATCGCGCTGCACCGCGCGTACACGTATCCACGCCCGCGGTACGACGTCACCACCGACGCCCTCACCGGCCTCGGCAATCGCCGCGCGTTCGACGATCGGATCGAAGCCGAGCTGACGCGCAACAAGCGCTACGGGCACTCGTTCTCACTCGCGATCCTCGACCTCGATGGCATCGAGTCCGCGGTCGATCGGCTCGGCCAGGCGGCCGGCGACGAGGCGCTGCGCGAGGTCTCGCGGATCCTGCAGAAGAACACCCGCGCGATCGACGCCGGCTTCCGGATCTCCGCCGATGACTTCGCGATCGTGATGCCGGGCACCAGTGTCGCCGGCGCGAAGATCGTCGCGGATCGCTGCAGTGCGCACCTCAAGGAAGCGCGGATGTTTGACGGGACGTTGACGGCGGCCTGGGGGATCGTCGAAGCAGACGACGAGACGGCCGAGGGTCTCAACACGCGTGCGCTCGCTGCTCTCAACGCCGATCGCGCCGCTCATCGCGGGTAGTCGTGCTGCGGACGTCTATCCGGACCAAACCCGCGCGCACGATCAAGATCGGGAAGCAACCGACGAAGTCGTCGACCACGGCGATCGAGATCCCCGAGCTGGTCGCGACGACACGAAAGAAGAAGGAAGCCGAGCGACCGCGGCCCAAGAGCCCGACGCCTGTCACGCGCAGCAAGGCCATCACGATCCCGAAGCCGAAGAAGCCGCGGGTCAGCGCGCGCGTGCCGCTGTATCTCCTGACCGAGCCCGATGAGATGGCGAGCGGGCACGTGCTGCGACCCGGCATGTTCGACAACCCGGCACCGGCACGGATCCGCGCGTACGAGCCCAACGATCTCGCGTACTACATGCTGTCGACGAAGAACGGCCGGTACCTGCAGGTCGACCGGATCTGGCCGGTGCTGGTCAACGAGACCTCGGCGCTGCGCCGTGTCGAGACGTGGGGCGGCTGGTCGTTCAAGCTCGTCGAGCTCGGGCCGCCGATGCTGCTGAGCTCGCCGGCGACGTGGCAGCAGTTGCTCGACTCCGGGCTGATGCGCAAGCCGAAGCGCAAGAGCCAGCCGTCGCTGCTGCGCTGGGCCGCGGTCCAGGGGCACGTCGACGTGCTGCGCACGCTGCTCGACGGTGGGGCGATGCCGGTCGCGTCGGAGGACGTGGTGATGGCGGCCGCGGCGTTCGGCAAGCGCGAGACGGCGAAGCTGCTGGTCGAGCGCGGCTTCGACGGCACACAGGCCGTGCTGACGATGCGCAAGTACAACAACGAGCTCGCGCTGGCGATCCTGCACGAGCTCGGCTTCGTGTGATCGGTTCACTGTTCGCGGCTCGGACAAGCCGATGCCGATCGGCTCGGGGCGCGTTGGCAGCTACGTCGAGAAGGCGGCCCGACGCTCAGGTCTAACGCGGCACGATCAGCACGACCGGCAGGTGATCGCTCACCTCGTTCTTGTAGCCGGGCAGCTGCGGCCGCGGGTCGATGACTTGAACCGTCGCGGCACCCCACAGCGCGTCGAGCGCCGCGGTGGTCGTGATGTGATCGATGAAGCTGTTGAAGCCGAGGTAGCTGTGCTCGCCGGCGGCCGCCGCGGGTGCCGTGCGGATCGTGTAGCGATCCGGTGCGTCGAGCAGCGGCGCGAGCACGGTACGACCCTGCTCGTCGAGGTTCTGGTTGTAGTCACCGAGGAGCACGATCTGATCCTCGCCACCGTTGTCGACCTGGCCGCGGAACCGCGCATCGAGCGCTGCGATCGCGGCCTGCCGGCGCTCGGCGTCTCCTTCTTCGCCGCAGCACTTGAGGTGCACGCCGACCAGCTGGATCGTCTCGCCATCGACGGTGATCGGCAGCGAGAGCGGAGGGCGCGGGAAGGCGTAGCCGTCCTCGGGGAACATCAGCGTGGGCTCGCCCGCTGTGACCAGGTTGCGGCGGTAGATCACGCCGATCTTCTGGTACTCGGTCGGCGAGTACTGATGCGTCGACAGCACCGCGTCGTAGGTGTCGGCGAGCCGCGCCGTCAGCTCGGCCCACGCGGTCTCGCTCGCGATCTCCTCGGTGACGACGATATCGACGTCGAGCGACGCGATCAGATCGGCGACGATCGCGGGCGTGCCGAACGGGTTCGCCGGAAAGTTCTCGATGTTCCACGTCATGATCTCGAGCGTGGCTTCGCCCCCGACGGCGGGGACCAGATCGGTGACCGGCGGACGCAGCGGACCATCCGGCGTGGCGTCGGGACGCTCGAATGGCTCCTGCGTGTGCGTGCACGCGACGAGCAGCGGGAGTACCCATCGACCCAGATGCATCCGCCCGGAGCGTAGGAGGGGCGGGGTGGGGCGTAAAGCCCGAAACGCGTCCCGGGTTGCTTTTGATGACGCAGGCCACAGCGGCTGAATTCGAGGGCAGCCCGTGGCAGATTCCGCCGATGCGCTCGCTCGCCGTTCTCGCCGTACTCCTCGGGGCCACGCAGGCAGACGCCGATTCCAAGGCGGCGCCCGCCGAGTTTCTCGACGAGGCCAAGCAGCTGATGATCGTCGGCGCGTGTGCGAAGGGCGAGGCCCCGAAGGTCAAGGCCGACGTGGTCGCCGAGCACTGCAAGAAGGTGACGGCGGAGCAGGACGAGTGGAAGAAGTCGTGGCTCGGCGCCGCGGGCCCGTTCTTCAAGGCGCACGTGCCGGCCGCGATCCCGAAGGTCGTGGTGTATCCGTTCGCCGGCGGTGACCTCGCGACGGCGCTCAGCGTGTTTCCCGACGCCGACGAGATCACGACGCTCGCACTCGAGCCCGCTGGTGATCCGCGGTCGCTCGCGCGGATGAACGAGTTCGATACCAAGAAGGCGCTCGCCGTGGTCGCGAGCGAGCTCGAGTATCTGTATCGCTCGAGCTTCTCGAAGACGATGAACATGATCAACGCGATGCGCGCGGGGCAGCTGCCAACGCAGCTCGTGTTCAGCCTCAGCGCGCTGCACATGCACGGCTACGAGCTGGTGGGCGTGCGCTACTTCAAGCTCGATGGCGACGGCGAGATCGTCTACCTGACCGGGGCGGAGTCCGTGGCCGCCGAGAAGATCCGCGATATCGGCGCGCGCAATCGCGCGTTCGGCAACGTCGAGATCAAGTTCAAGCGGCCGGGCAAGGCGAAGGAGCAGATCTTTCGCCACATCGCCGCGAACCTCGATAACACCCATCTCAAGTCGTACAACCCGCCGCTCAAGCACCTCGAGAAGAAGGGCAAGGTCGCGGCGATGACGAAGGCCGCGAGCTACTTGCTGAGCTACGGCGATTTCTCGACGTTCCGCGACTACCTGATCAAGCACGCCGAGTGGATGGTCAGCGACACCACCGGCATCCCGCCGTCGTACGGCATGCCGGCGGGCTGGGAGTACGAGACGTTCGGCGACTGGAAGAGCTCGAACATGGCGGCCGGCAACGGCGCGGTGCGCTCGACGTGGCAGGCGTTGTATCAGCAGCAGCCCGGCAAGCCGCTCGCGTTTCGGTTCGGCTATCCGAACGGCAACGGCGACGGTCACCTGATCATCGCGAAGAAGACCGGTAACAAGCAGGCGGCACCGCTGCTGCGCTGGGAGAAGGCGCCGCAGGCCGCACCGCCGAAGGCTCCGACGAAGGACACCGACAAGGTGCCGCCCGCGAAGCCGTGATCACTTCGCCGTGAACACGTAGTCGTGCTGTGCGTCGTGCAGCACGAGCGTCTTGCCGGCGACGACCAGCTCGAGACCTCCGATGCTCGGCGAGGTGGTGACGAACGAGGTCGAGCCGTCGGGGTTCTTCTTCGACGCGATCTCCGACTGGAACTCGCCGAAGTCGAACACCGTCCTGGATCCCTGCTTGATCACGGCGAGCCTGCCGAGGATCGGGTTCGCGTAGACGGCCGCGAGCTTGGCTAGCTCGGTGGGATCCGCGGGGGTCGTCAGCTGCTTCTTCGACAGCTCGAGGTCCTGGTCGAAGGACTGCTTCGCCTGCGCGACGGACGCCGCGGCCTCGGGCTTGCCGTCGAACAGTACCTCGTAGAGCCGGCGCCTGAACTGCGCGTGGATCACGTTGCCCAGCTCTCCGTTGGTCAACACCACCGCGCCGATTCCCAGCTCGGGGAACCACATCAGGTCGCTGTGGAAGCCGAACGTGGCGCCACCGTGATGGATCAGCGTGACGTCGTGTTCGCGGTCGACGAACAGCCCCATGCCGTACGTGCCGTGCTGGCCGATCGCGACCTGCTTGGCTCGTCGAGCGAACAGCGCCTCCTTCGAGATGTACGGCTTGCCATCGGCGAGCTTGCCCTCGGCGAGCTCCATCGCGACGTACTTGAGGAGATCGTTGACGCTGCTCCACGCCGCGCCGGCCGGACGCACCGGGGTGATCGAGTCGTTGAGCGCGGCGAGTGCGAACACGGTCTTGCCGCCCTGGTCCTTCGAGTGCGGGCTGGCGTAGTTGCCCGACTGCGCGAGCTTGTAGTCGAAGGTCGTCGTCTTCATCCCGAGCGGAGTCCACACCAGGGTACGCATCGCGTCGTCGTACGCCTTGCCGAGCTCGAGCTTCGGGAACGCGACATGCCCACCGACGTAGCCGGCCGCGGCAGCCATCACGTTCGAGTACTGGAACAGCTCACCGAATTTCGTCGTCGGCTGCATCGAGCCGAGGTCCTGGAGCACCGTCGCCGGGGTGCGATTCTTGAACTCGAGGATCCACTCGAGGTCCTGGCGCGGCATGCCGGTGCACGCGCAGATCAGGTGCTTGATCTGCACCTTGCTCGTGGTGTCGGCGTCGCCGAGCTTGAACTGGGGAAGCGCGCTGGTGGCCGCCTGGTCCCAGCTCAGCTTGTTCGCGTCGACGAGCTTCGCGAGCATCAGGGTCGTGAGCGACTTGGTGTTCGACCCGATCATGTACCTGGTGTCGCCATCGGGCTTCGCCGGCTTGCCAAGGGTGCGCACGCCAAAGCCTCCGCTGAACACCACCTTGCCGTTCTGGATGAGACCGATCGACACACCGGGCACGCCGAGCGTCGTCATCGACTCCTCGACGAAGCTCGTCAGCTGGGCGATCCTCTTGTCGTCGAGCGGATGTGCGGCCTTGCCGGCGAACGACTCCTCCTTGCCGCCTTTTGGAAGGAGCGACCCGAGGGCGAGCCCGATCTGGCTGCCTCGCTTTCCCGCGGTCGCGATGGCCACGTCGATGACGATCACCGTCCAGGTACCGTTCGCGAACATCGTCGCCGCGACGATCGCGCGCTTCTCGTTCGGCGAGGTCGTGTACGCGAACTGCGTGGTCTGCGACCAGCCGTTCTTGTCGGGGGCGGCCTGCGAGCCCTCGAGAGGCCACGCGTGATCCGGCTTGTACGCGGCCCATGCGAGATCGCGTGCGGCATCGGCGCTCTTGGCCCGGACGTCGACGATCGCGATCCAGCTGTCGTTCTCCGGCGGGGTGATGATCGTGGCCGGGCCCTTCACCGTGATCGACCAGTCCTTCGGCAAGGTGAAGGGATTGCCGGCGACCGTGGTCCTCGGCGTGTCGGCGGTGACCGTCTCGAGCTTCCCCGCGGCAGGTCGCGGATCGCGAACCTCGAGAGGCTTCGGTGCATCGACCGGAGGTCGGGTGACGGCGGTGGGCGTGGGCGTCGACGATCCGCAGGCGACGAGAAGCAAGGCAGCCAGACGATGCATGCCGCGACCGTACTCACGAATCGCACCAAGTCGCACCGTGCGAAAACATGAGATCACGGCGTTGTCGTCCCCCGCGACCTGTCGCAGCGACGTCACGGGACAAACCGCAGGCTACAATACGGCGCATGCGCTGGCTGATGATCGCGTGTCTGCTCGCAGCCTGCGGTGGCTCGATCGATGGCGGTGACGACGACACGCCGCCGGCCGACAGCCCACCCGCGGATCCGCCGACCCCGGCGGGATGTGTCGACGACGTCGCGACCGGCGATCACGTCTATCAGTGCGGCGAGCTGAAGGTCGACGCGCGGATCCCGGCGGCCTGCCAGGGCCCGGGCTGTGGCCTTATCCTCGTGCTCCACGGCGACACCGGCAACGGCCTGCTGATGGACGCGCACCTCAAGATGCGCGAGCTCGGCGAGCAGCACGGTTACGTCGTCGTCGCGCCCACGGGGCCGCCGTTCGGTGGCCAGTTCCCGGGCTCGACGTGGGAAGCGACGAACGATGCGACGCTGATCCAGATCGTCGAGACCTTCCGCGACGTGTTCCGCGTCGATCCGAAGAAGATCCATGTCACCGGGTTCTCGCGGGGCGGCTTCGTGACGTGGCGGTTGCTCTGCGATCACGCCGATCTGTTCGCCTCCGCGGCACCTGCAGGTGCAGGCATCGGCACCGGCTTCGGCGAGCAGACGTGCTTCAGCAACGGCCGCACGCCGACGAGGCAGATCCCGATCCTCTTCATGATGGGCCGTACCGATACCTCGGTCGGTTACCAGAACATGGTGACGATCCGCGACGGCGCGATCGCCGAGTACGCGGCCGCAGGCCCGACGACGGTGACGTCAGATGCGGGCTACCGTCACGATCGGTGGACCGGCGGCGAGACGGTGATCGAGACGTTCGATCACGCGTACGAGACCGACGACGCCGGCCCGTTCGGTGCGGGTGGTGAGTTCGGCGATGCGAACGGCCACTGCATCGCGGGCAGCACCACCGACCCGTTCGCCGCGCAGTACGCGATCCCGTGCAAGCTGCCAAACGCGTTCATCTGGGGCGAGGAAGTGATCGCGTTCTTCCAGGCCCACCCGCTGCCCTGATCGGGGTAGCAGCCCAATTACTCCTTGGCCTTCGATTCCCACTTCGAGCCGTCGCCGAAGTCGACGCTGCGGATGCGGGCTTCGACCTTCTTGGTCTCGGCCGGCAGGAACGCGCCCATCTCGCTGACCTTGGTGCCCTTCGGACCGACGACGTTCGGCACGCCCGACAGGCCCCACGGGAAGTCCTTCAGCTTCTTGCCGCTGCCGTCGAGGTAGTCGAGCGTCATGCTGATCCGCTTGACGTCCTTGTCGCTGAAGTTGAAGACGCGCATCTTCGCCTCGAGGTCCTTGCCCCGCTTGTCGGGCCCGACCGAGACGAACTGCAGGATGACAGGCTGACCGTCGGCGGGCGCTGCAGGCCAGGTGACGTTGTCATCACCGCCTCCGGAGGCATCGCCCTCTTTCTTGCCACCGCACGCGAACACGAAACCGAGGATCAGGATCAGAGCGAGACGCTTCATAGGATTTCCTTGCCGGACGACAGTCATCGGGGCAGGTCGCCCCAAAACTGCGTCTTCGTAACAGATCTTTCGATCCAGCGGGAATCCCGAAAGTCGACGAGGCGTTCGGCCCATGGGAGATTCCGACCATGCGCCTGTTTTCCTTGCTCGCTCTGGGCCTGCTCGCCGCTCCGTCCCTCGCCCGCGCCGACGAACCGGCCGAGCTGGTCGACGAGGCCAAGGAGCTGTTGATCGTCGGTGCATGCGCGGACGGCACGCCCACCAAGGTGAAGCCCGACGCGATCGCCGCGCACTGCAAGGCGATGAAGAAGATGCAGGCCGACTACAAGGCCGGCTGGCAGGCGAATGCCGTCGCGTTCTTCGCCGAGCACACGCCGAAGAACATCCCGAAGACGGTGGTCTACCCGTTCGCCGGTGGTGACCTCGCCTCCGCGCTCGCGGTGTACCCCGACGCCGACGAGATCACGACGATCGCCCTCGAGCCCGCCGGCGATCCACGCGCGCTCGCAAAGCTGCCCGCGAAGGAAGTCTCCAAGCAGCTCGAGCTCTCGGCGAAGGGCATGGACCTCCTGTATCGCCGCAACTACTCGCACACCTCCGACATGATCGACTTCATGCGCGGCGCGAAGCTGCCCACGCAGTTGATCTTCAGCCTGTCGGCGCTGTCGCTCTACGGCTACGAGCCGACGTCGATGAAGTACTACACGCTCGTCGACGGTGGCGGCATCAAGTATCTCACCAAGGCCGACCTCGACGAGGCCGACAAGATCAAGGACCTTGGCAAGCGCAACTCGGCGCTCGCGAACGTCGAGATCACGTTCCGCAAGTTCGGCTCGAAGAAGACGCAGACGTTCCGCCACCTCGTCGCCAACCTCGACGACGCGCACCTCAAGAAGTCACCGCAGGCGCTCGAATACCTGACGAAGAAGGGCCGCGTCTCGGCGATGACCAAGGCCGCCTCGTTCCTGCTGATGTTCGATGACTTCAAGACGATGCGGAAGTACCTCATCGATCAGGTCGACTGGATGGTCAGCGACGCCACCGGCCTGTCTCCGAAGTACGGCAAGTCGATCGGCTTCGAGTACGAGACATGGGGCACGTTCGAGCGCTCCGAGATGGACGCCGGCGCGCCGTTCTCGCCGGTGTGGGCCGCGGAGTTCAAGGCGCAGCCGAAGCGCGACCTCAAGTTCCGGTTCGGGTACCCCGACCACAAGTTCCGCAATCACCTGATCATCATGCGCAAGGCCTCTGCGAAGCCCGCCACCAAGTAGTCCGTCGCTACAGCAACGCGCGGCACTGCGCGTCGGTCTCGCGCGAGAAGAACACCCCGCGCCGGCCCCCGATTTCGAAGCGCGCGCCGTCGCGGATCGGCACCACCGTCTTGAGCGCGATCTCCTGCTCGTCGATCGCGAGCGGTGCCCAGCTCTTCGCGGTCCACGCTCCGTTGCGACGGCGCAGCGTCATCCTCGGATGCTCGACCGCGGGATCCGGATCGAGACACACGCTCTTGATCTCGGTCTCCGCCGCGAGCAGCTCGCGCACCGGCAGGGTGACGACCGGTGCACGATCACGCGGTAGCGTCCACGCCATCCGCGCGTCGACGGGGACGAGCTTTGGTGGCTGGCCGAGCACGTAGCGATCGGGGCGTGGATCGAGCGCGACGATCGCGGCGTCCTCGGGACCGCCGAGCTCGAGGCGCGCGGGTGGCAACCCGTGGAACGCGCCGATGCGCACCAGCACCGCCTTGGTGAACGCGAGTGCGGGCACCAGATCGTCGAGCTCGTCCATCCGCTTGACCAGCGCGACATCGACGACCTCGAACCGATCGCGCACCGCGCACGTCGCCGCCTTGCTCCACTTGAACAGCCGGAGGCCGAGCTCGGTGACGGTGGGCGGCAAGCAATCGAGGACGAACTCCAGTGCATCGGCGTTCGAGCGCAGATCGGTGATCGTCACGCGCGTGCAGCTTGCCGGCAACGCGGTCAGCAGCCGCCGGTAATGCGTATCCTCGCTCTTCGGCGTCGGGATCACGAGCTCCTCGAGTCGCGAGGCTGCGCGTGATCGCAGCACATCGCGCGCGTGCGCGAGCGCGCCCTGCTCGAGATAGAACACGCCCGCGTTGTCGCGCGACCGCAGCTCGAGCGTGCGGATCAAGCCGAGGCACCAGCTCCGCACCATCGTCTGGCTGCTCTGGGTGTGCCGACCGACGAGCGCGCGAAACGCACGCAGCTGCTCGGTGGTCGGCATCTCCGGTAGCGCGAGGTCCGCGACGATGCGCTCGCCGAGCGGATCGCCGATCGTGAGCAAGTGATCGGCGTAGACCGACCAGTCCTCGAGATCGTCGAGCGTGCGCGGCAGCGTCGGAGCTTCCACTGCTCCTATGTGCCACATAAGCAAACGCCCCGTGCGTTCGAGCACGAGGCGGCAGGAAGTCACGGACCGGACAAGCGCTAGTCGACTTCGTGCTCGTCGACGATCACCGACGGTTCGTCGTCTTTCTTCGGGTTCTTGTCCTCGCGCTCGCCCTGGTTGGAGCGCTGGCGCTGGGGCTGACGCTCCTGCTCCTGGATCTCCTTACGCTGATCGCGCTTCTGGCCCTGCTGATCTTGGTTCTGATTCGGCATGAGCGGACGAGATGCACGCCTCGTGACAGCACACCTCGTCCCTACGCTGACGAGCGTTACACCGACGCGCGCGCCGCCTTCAACCCACCGCGGAGCCGCTGCCGCCGCTGCGTCTCGACGTGAAGCTCACCGGCGCGGTCGACGAGCGGAGGCGGTGGTGGAGCGACATCGCCGAGCACGGGCGAATTGAGCTCGCCCGGCATTACTGCGGCTCCGCTTGAACGAACAGCTCGGCGTTACCTTCGCGCTGCTTGGGCGGACGGCCGCGACGCTTGATGCTGGTCACCGGCGTTTCGGTGGGACCATCGAGCGCGGTGACCGCGTCGAGGATCGCCTTGCGATCGGGGTGGGCCTGGCCATAGATCCGCGCGTACGCGATCGCGCGCGTGGTGGTCTCGCTCAGCGTGGCGAGGCGCGCCGCGGCCTTCGCTTCCGCGGCGGTGAGCGCGTCACGGGCCTGCGCGATCGCCTTGGCCTCCGCGCGGACCTCGTCCGCCTGCTTGCGAAGCAAGGCAGCGTCGACATCCGGGAACGCGACCTTCGCGAGGTGGGTGGCGAACAGGTCGATGACTGCGCGAACGTCGGCGGGGACCGGGTCGATCTCCGACGGCGATGACGAGACGAGGGTCAGCGGGTTGGATGTCATGAACACATGTTCAGTACACCCATCCTGATCACCGGGTCAACAAATTGGATCGCTTAGAGCTGAACGCCGCAGCCACTCGGCTCGGCCGCGCAGTCGCAGCCCTTCGCCGCGGTGCACATCTGCTGGACCTCACCGGCCTCGTAGAAGTGCTTCATCATGTCGATGGTCTTCTGCTTGTTCCGGATGTTCGAGTGCACCTCGTTCTCCGGCGGCGGCTCGTTGGTCGCGGGGATCGTCGACGCCAGCCCGAAGTCATAGATGATCAAGCCGCTCTCGACGGGCGCCGACGCCTGCGCGAGCCCGTGCGGCACGTACGGTGACGGCATCAGCACCGGCACGCCCATCGTGCGCGCCTGGTACTCGGACGCGAGGTTCGAGACCTCGTCATCCGCGATCGCGATCTGCATGAACACCGACTTCGGCGGCGTCCCCGGGAAGCCATCACCGAGGATGACGTCGGCGACCGCCGTGGGCTCCGTACGGTCCCACTGGATCTGCATCAGCGACACGATCAGCGCCTGGTCGAGCGGCGACGGGAACGCACCCTCGAGCGTGGTGCGGTACTGCGGCCAGTCGTGCGAGCGCTCGAGCAGCAGCGAGTAGTTGATCGCGCCGACCTGCAGCACGCAGCGCTCGATCTTGGGATCGATCGCGCACACCGTGGTGCCCATGATCCCGCCCTGCGAGATGCCGTAGTAGTGGAACTTCGACGGATCGACGACCGACGCCGTGCCCGCCGTGCCGTCCTTCGTGAACAGCTCGGTGGCCATCGCACCCGACGCGATCTGGACGAGGGCGACGTGGTTGATCATGCCCTGGACGAGCGAGTCGAACACCGACGGTCCGACGTTCGGATCGTTGAGCGTGAGCACGACGTTCGGCACGTCGCGATCGGACATCCCGCGCATGTCGGTCCCGACGGCGACCTCACACGTGCCGTGCGACGCGTGGCGCGTGCCGCCACTCGACACCTGATCCTCGGCGCGACCGAGCAGGCCGTGACCGTAGATGAACATCGGGACGGGGGTGAGCGAGTCGATCGCGCACTGCGGGACGATCGCGGTGAACGGCACGTCGTACATCGTCGATGCTGTGGGCTTGCCCTCGGCGTCGCGGATCATCTTCGTCGACGGGCCGAAGCCACCGTCGTTGGTGAGGAACAGCGGCACCTTGAACGTGCCGGAGATCTTGCGCGCGAACCGGGCATCGCCCTGGATCGGCGCGTTCGCCGTCACCGTGTAGCTCGAATTCGCGCCATTGGTCCCGAGCATCGCGAGCATGCGGTCGCGAGCCACGAGCATGTCCGAGCGGACCGACTCCCCCGACGCGGTGGTGAAGTCCCACGCGGTGACGAGGTCGTCCGCGGCGATCCCCTTCGCCTCGAGCTTCGCGAAGATCGCGTCGTAGCGAGACCGCGAGGCCTCGAGCAGCACGTGGTTCGTCTTCTCGCCGTCGAGGATCGCCTGGAAGCCTTCCGGGATCGGGAGCTCACCACCACCGCGCGACTTGAGCGTCTTCTTGATCGCGGCGGCGTAGTGATGGCTGCGCTTCAACAGCTGCGTCGAGCGGATGAACAGCGCCTGGTGATCGGGGTTGTTGGCCGCGGGCGCGTCGAGCTCGGCGAAGTGCTCGACCAGCTCGCCGGTCTCGAGGTCGATCAACACCGTCGGCGACGCGTCGGTGATGCTCGCGCCGACGTCGGTGAACGGCACGAGGTTCGATCCATCGATGCCACCGGCGAACGCGATGATCATCGGCGCCGCGGAGGAGAAGCCATCCATGTGGTTGAACACCACGGGGTCGAACAGCACGTCGTCGATGTTCGTCGGCAGCGCACCCTCGGGGATCGCGAGGCGGCGTCCCGTGGCGGTCGAGGAGTCGTCGACCTCGTAGAGCGCCGACGGCCACGGCGTCGAGCAGCCGACGGAGGAGTCTCCGAGCGGGTTGCACTCCTGCGGCGTGTCGAGCTGGGTTCCAGTGTTGTCGTTATCGCCACACGCGAGCAGGGCACACGCGAGCAGGAACGAGGCGCATCCAAACCGGGTCATCGCGGCGGACACTAACTCAGTTAGCCAGACCGGGACCCGATGGTTTCGGCCCTATGACATGGGTCACCTTCGGTCCTGCCGCGACTTCCTATAGGATGGCTCGGTGCGTTGGACTCTCGTTGTCATGATCGCCGCGTGCGGTGGCGTGGATCCGGACGTACCTCCCCCCGACGCGGACCCGGGGCCCGATCCTTCGATCGAGGGCACGCCCGTCGAGACCTTCGAGACCACCGCGTGCTCGACCGACACCGTCCTCCCACTGTCGATCCAGATCGCCGACGAGGTCAACTGCCTGATGCCCGGCCAGCTCGTCACGTTCGAGGAGGGCAACGGCATCGTGTTCGCGGGCTCCGCCGTGCTGCCGTATCTCGGCGACGACGCGAGGACCGATCTGCTCGCCGCGGTCGCCGCGAAGCCGGGGACGGACCTCGAGATCACGAGTGGCTTTCGCACCGTGGTGCAGCAGTACTTGCTGCGCCGCTGGTTCGAGCTCGGTCGCTGCGGGATCACTGCGGCGGCAGAACCGGGTCGATCGAATCACGAGACCGGCCGCGCGCTCGATATCTCGAACTTCAGCGCGTGGATCTCGACGTTCGCGGCGCACGGCTGGGATCACTCGGTGCCGGGTGATCCGGTGCACTTCGATCACCTCGCCTCGCCGGATATCCGGGGCGCGGACATCGTCGCGTTCCAGCGCCTGTGGAATCGCAACGCACCCGACGATCAGATCGACGAGGACGGCGACTTCGGACCCGCGACCGCCGAGCGTGTGGCCCGGGCTCCCGCCGAGGGCTTCGGCATCGGCGGCAACTGTCCGTAGCGGACGTCTACCTACACGCCACGAGTCGTCGTAGCCACGGACGTCGTGCGATACTGGACTTGGTGGATTCGCGTCTGGGTTCGAAGCGCGGGCAGACGATCGGTAACCAGACGATCGGTAACCAGACGATCGGCAACCAGACGACCGAGGTCAGTCTGATCGAATCGCGTCGCCCGGAGACCGCGGCGGAGGTCTCGGTGATCGAAGCGCCGCGCTATCGCAACGTGCGCGTCAGCGATCAGATCACGAACGTCGCCGTCCCCGATCCCTCCACCGAGCCGCCGTCGCGGTTGTTCGGCACCGCGGATGGTCGGCTGCGCGACACCGCCATCGTCAACATCGAGGACTACGAGCTCGAGCAGGGCACCGCGCTCGGCGAGTACCGGATCCAGGGCAAGCTCGGTGAAGGTGGCATGGGCACCGTGTTCTCGGCGCTGCACCCGATGATCGGCAAGCGTGCCGCGATCAAGGTCCTCAAGCGCCAGTTCTGCGATGACCCGGTGCTGATCGAGCGCTTCGTCGACGAGGCGCGCATCGTCAACCAGATCGGTCACCCGAACATCGTCGACATCTTCAACTTCGGCGAGATGCCCGACGGCCGCCGCTACTTCGCGATGGAGTGGCTGATCGGCGAGACCCTGCGCGAGCGGTTGCGCCGTGGCCCGCTCTCGCTGACGCAGATGGCGCGCATGATCCGCAGCCTCGCGCGCGCCCTCGAAGCGGCGCACGACAAGGGCGTGATCCACCGCGACCTCAAACCCGAGAACATCTTCCTCGCGGACATCGCGCACGAGGAACCGCTCGTCAAGCTGCTCGACTTCGGCGTCGCCAAGCTCGCGAACGACGGCAAGATGGCGCACACCGAGAAGGGCCAGATCCTCGGCACGCCGATGTACATCGCTCCCGAGCAGGCGACCAACTCGAACGAGGTCAGCTTCGCGTCGGACATCTACTCGCTCGGCGCGATCGCGTTCGAGTGCCTGACCGGTCGCCCGCCGTTCCTCGCGCAGAACACCGTCGAGATGGTCACGGCCCACCTCACCGAGACGCCGGTCGCGCCGTCGTCGCTGGTGCCCGAGATCCCCGAGCAGATCGATCGGCTGGTCCTCGAGATGCTCGACAAGGATCCGAAGGAACGCCCGAGCCTGTCGCACGTGCGCGGGCTGCTCGATCAGGTGCGCGATGCCTCGGAGCTGTTCGATCAGCCGACGATCACGGCGCGCCCGACGCACCGGGTGGGAGAGAAGACCGATCCGGCGGGCTATCAGCTGCCGCGCGAGGACAGCTTCGTGGCCGTGCGGTTCTCGTCGGGGCTACCCCCGCCGCTCCCGCGCCCCGTCCCGCCCCCGCAACCCGAGCGCACGCGCGAGCGGATCTATCTCGTGGCGTTGATCGCGGTGATCGTCGGCGTGGCCTTGATGCTCGCGACCGGCGTGTTCAAAGTCTAGGAGTGAAGCGCGTCGCTGCGTTCGTCGTCGTGATCGCCCTCGCCGGCGTGATCCTCTGGCGATGTCGCGGTCGCTCGGAAGCGCCTCCGAACGATGCGCCGACCGTGGTGACACCGCCGCTGAGCAAGGCGCGGATCAAGCTGCGCGATCTGCAGCGGCAGCAACCCGGGACGGTACGTGGCAAGGTGACGGCGAACGACGTGCCCGTCGCGAACGCGCTGGTGTGTAGCCGGCCGAGCGACGACGTCGACGAGATTCGCTGCGAGGCCACCAACGGCGCCGGCATCTACGAGCTCCGCGACCTACGCCCCGCCACGTACCAACTGTGGGCGACGGCGACCGGCTTCGCGGGTAGCGCGTTGCCGGACAAGCTGACCCTGAAAGCCGGAGAGGGGAAGACCGGGATCGACTTCGTGTTGCCCCTCGGCAGCGCCGAGCTCGCCGGTCGCGTGCGCGATACGCACGGGCTCGCGCTGACGAACGCTCTCGTCCACGTGCGCGTCGGTGGCGACCCGATCGCGACGACGCGCACCGATCCGCTCGGTGGTTTTCGCGTCCGGCTCGACGGCACCGAAGCGACGATCGAGGCCACCGCCGAGGGCTACGTCGACGCGAGCGTCACCACCGCGGTCCCGGCCGCGGGCGTCGAGCTCGTCCTGCTCCCCGAGGCGACGCTGTCCGGCATCGTCGTCGAGGCCGGCACCAAGACACCGGTCGCCGACGCGAAGGTCTTCCTCGACGGCACGCGGCTGACGAGCGGCGATGACGGCACCTTCCGCGCGCGCAAGCTCACGCCCGGCCGGTACAAGCCCACGGCGAGCTCGATCGGTGGCTACGGCGAGGCAAGGGAGAGCGTGCTGCTCCGCGTCGGCTCGCACGTCGACGGCGTGGTGATCGAGGTGCATCCCGTCGCGGTCGTCGCCGGGCGCCTCGTCATCGAGGGCACGGACAAGGGGTGCCCCGAGAGCGCGGGCAACGTGATGCTCGAGCGGCGCGGCAGTCGCGAGCTCGCCTTCGGCAGGACGATCCTCGACGGTGACATCCTGATCGAGGGCGTCGTGCCCGGCGTCTACGCGGTGCGCCTCCACTGCGCCGGCTACCTCGCGAAGGCGTCGTATCCAGATGTCGTCGTTGGTGGCACCGATGTCGAGGAGCTGGTGTGGCCGGTCCAGGCAGGCGGCAAGCTCGTCGGGCGCGTCCGCACCAGGACCGGCGAGCTGGTCAAGGACGCGGCGATCACCGTCAACGCCGGGTTCGGCAACGGCGCACGCGCGAGCACCGGCGCCGACGGGATGTTCGAGGCCGCCGGACTTCCCGCCGGGGAGGTCACTGTCGTTGCGATCCAGACCGGCTACGCGCAGAGCGAGGAGGTCAAGGCGACCGTGTCGCTCACCTCGGTGAATCGCGTCGAGCTCGTGCGCGGCGACAAGACCGGCAGCATCGCCGGCACGGTGACCGATCGCGCCGGCAACCCGGTCGCGAACGCACGCGTCGAGGTGCGCACGGGGGACTCGACCGCGGGACCGAACGACACCACGGATCTGCACGGCGCGTTCTCGATCAGTGGGCTCGAGCCCGGCCTCTACAACGTGGTCGTCGAGAGCAAGTGGCAGCTGTCGTCGTCGGAGTCGCGCACGCTCACCACCCCGGTGCGAGTCCGCGTCGACCGTGGGGTTGCCGCGCGCGTGCAGCTCCAGGTCGATCGCGAGGACAGCAAGATCACCGGCATCGTCGTCGACGAGCGCGGTGCGCCGGTGGCCGATGTCGCGATCGACGTCGCGCTGACCTCACCGGACCTCGCACCGCGGCGGCGCAGCTACGAGCGCACGCTCGCGTGGACCTCGCCGACCGGGACGTTCGAGATCTCCAGCATCCCGGCGCAGCCCGTCGCGGTGCGCGCGCGGATCGATGGCGCGAACGAGGTCGTCGCCGACAACGTTCAACCGGGGCAGCACGTGCGCCTCGTGCTCGAGTCCACCGGCGTGATCTCCGGCGTGGTCAACGATCCGAGCGGCGCGTCGGTCGACGACATCACGCTCGAGATCGAGGATCGCGGGCAGGACATCTCTCGGCGCGAGCGCCTGTTCCACACCGGCGGCACGTTCACGTTCCGCGAGTTGCCGGCCGGCACCTACCGGCTCACCGCCGACGAGGATCGCCAGACCTCGGTCATCGTCACGCTCGCGCGCGGCGAACGTCGCGAAGGTCTCCGGCTCGCGCTGCGTCCGCGCCACGCGATCAGGGGCCGCCTCGTCGATCCCGCTGGCAAGCCGCTACCGAACTACAAGCTCGAGGTGCCCCACAAGGAAGCGATCGATCGGGATGCTGGCCGCACCATCATGACGTACGAGTCGGAATTCACCTCGACGGATGCGCGAGGTGGCTTCCTGATCGAGGGCCTCGTCGGTGCCGAGGTCACGATCTCCGCGGGCAGCCTCGAGGCCGGACCCGATCCGAAGATGATCGAGCTCCGGACCATCCCACTCGTGGGACCACCCACGATCGATGTCGGAGACCTCGTGATGGCACCTCCGAAGCCGGAGCCATGACCATGGCGGAGGTCGGAACAACGATCGATCAGTAGACAACGTGACCACGCGCTCGCTATGACCGCGGGCAGATGGACGTCTTCGGCAAGCTCTCGCAGTACGACTTCGGCGAAGTTCACTTCCGCCTCGACAAGGCCACCGGCCTCAAGGCGATCGTGGCGATCCACGATTCGCGCATGGGGCCCGCGCTCGGCGGTTGCCGCTTCATCGAGTACGACACCGACGACGCGGCGTACATCGATGCCCTCCGCCTCGCCCGTGGCATGACCTACAAGGCCGCGCTCGCCGGGCTCGCCCACGGTGGTGGCAAGAGCGTGATCATCCGCCCCAGGGGCCGCTTCGATCGCGTCGCGCTGTTCCGCGCGTTCGGCCGCTTCATCGAGGATCTCCGCGGTCACTACATCACCGCCGAGGACTCGGGCACCGGCCTCGAGGACATGGAGATCATCCGCACCCAGACCAAGAACGTCACCGGCGTCGATCCCTCCCACGGTGGCTCGGGCGATCCGTCGCCGTTCACCGCCCTCGGTGTCCGCCGCGGCATCGAGGCCTGCGTCAAGTTCAAGCTCGGCAAGCCCGACCTCAAGAACGTCCACGTCGCCGTCCAGGGCGTCGGCCACGTCGGCTACTACCTGTGCAAGGAGCTCCACGCCGCCGGCGCGAAGCTCACCGTGGCCGATGTCGATCGCCTCAAGTCCGAGCGCGCGCAGCGCGAGTTCGGAGCCTCGGTGGTCACGATCGACGACGTCGCGAAGGTCGAGTGCGACGTGTTCGCGCCGTGCGCGCTCGGCGCCGGACTCAACGACGACACGGTCCCGCAGCTCAAGGCGGGTATCGTCGCGGGTGCCGCCAACAACCAGCTCGCGGAGCCGCGCCACGGCGACGATCTCCACGCGCGCGGCATCCTCTACGCGCCCGACTACGCGATCAACGCCGGTGGGCTCGTCAACGTCGCCCAGGAGGTGAAGGGCTACGACGCGAAGCTCGCGCGCGACCGGACGCTGCAGATCTTCGACACGATCTTCGAGATCTGCGATCGCTCGAAGAAGCTCGGTGCGCCGACCTACAAGGTCGCGGACATCATGGTCGAAGAGAAGCTCGCCGCAGTAGCGAAGCACTGAGCCGAATCCCGCCCGCCGACACCCTGTGTCGGCCGATCGCGCGAGGCGGCGGCGATAGCCCGTGCCTGGCTTCAGCGCTGCGCCGCCGGCTTGTCGAGCGTGGCTGCCAGCTTGCGCGCGGCGTTCTTCAGCGAGGGATCTCGCGCGGTGTCGATCACCTGCTGGAGGTAGGTGCGAGCCATCGCGCTGTCCCGCTCGGAGATCGCGATCAGGGCGAGGTCATACCGCGCGGCGTCGACCAGCACGTCGGACGGGTGCTCGGCGAGCAACTGCGCGAGGAGCCGCTTCGCCGCCATCGGATCGCGCACGCGGAGGGAGGCTTCGGCGCGCGCATAGAGCTCCTTGGCCGCGAGCGGAATCACGACGATCGGCGGCAGCTCCGCGGGAGGATCGACCGGCTTGGTCACGGGTGGACGCTCGACGGGCGGGCGTCTCGGCGCGACGGATGGCGAACGATCTCGAGGTGGCTCGCTCGGCGCGGGATCGATCGGCGCAACCGGAACCCTCGGCTCCCTCGGCTCCGGCTGGTTCGGCGTCGCGAGCTCGTGCGTCTCGCGCTCGACCATCGCCAGCGCGCGCTGTCCGGTGCCGAGCACGACGGTGCCATGCACGACGCGGATCGCGAACTGAGCGTCACGCGTCGTCGTGGTGTTGCCGGCGGCGGCGAGCTCGACGGTCGGTGCGTCGTCGGAGGTTCGCTCGCCGAGCACGGTGCCGGCGGAGACCTCGACCCGGAGGGCGTCGGGACCCGGCTGCACGGTGGCGGCGCCGGGGCCGATCAACGTCAGCGTCAACCCATCGCGCGCGAACACCGCACGCTCGCCGGCCTTCGCCGCCAACGTGGTGGGTGGCATCGCGTCGAGAGACTTCGAGCGCGGCCACACGATCAGCGCGACGATCGCGACCGCGAGCGCCGGAACCACCAGCCACGGCCATCGCCGGGCAGGGACGGGCGCGGGCTTCGCGAGCGTGCGCTCGATGGCGCGCCAGCTCTGTTCGCGGCGAACCTCGTCGAGGGTGCCGGTCATCGACGACACGACATCGCGCACTTCATGCTCGGTCATGACTGCCTCCGTGCAAGCGCGCGCTTCGCGGCATTGACGCGCATCCGCGTGGTGGCCGGCAACGCACCGACGATCCGCGCGATCTCGTCGAACGGCAGCTCCATCACCTCGCGGAGGATGAACGCCACGCGGTGCTTGGGTGACAGCGTCGCGAGCAGCTCGACCGCGGTAGCGAGTTGTTCGCGGCGCAGCGTCTGTTCGGCGGGCGAGGCGCGGGGATCGATCTCGTCGTCGAGGTCGAAGTCGTCGAGCACGAAGCGCTTGCGGCGGCGCAGGTGATCGATCGCGACGCGTCCAGTGATCTGATAGAGCAGCGTGGTCAGCGCGCACTCGCCACGAAAGCGTGCCAGCGCCGAATGCAGGCGCACGAACACGTCCTGCATCAGATCTTCGCGCTCGCGATCCGGACCGATCAGGCGTGTCAGCAGCCCGAACACCATGCCGGCGTGCCGGCGATAGATCGCCTCGAACGCAGCCGGATCACCGGCCGCGAGCTGCGCGATCAGCTCGCGATCGTCCGGGCCTGTCGGCTCGGCCGCGACCCTCAGAAGGCCCACTCGCCTCCGAGCCCGAGCTGGCCGCCGTACTTGTCGCCGGACAGTGCGCCGTAGCAGGACGCCGCTGCTTGCGAGAGTGCAAACTCGCCGCCGCCTTCGATCACGACGCGAGCGCGCGCCGAGACCGGCAGGTAGAGGTGCACCATCCCGTAGACGCCGAGCTTGCTGGTGGTGGTGGTATCGCAGCTGACGATCGGCATCGCGAAGCCGCCGATCTCCACCCCGAGCACTCCGCTCAGCCCCTCGATCCCGAGCTTGAGCGGCACGCCGGTCTCACGCTTACCATCGCCTGGATCACCGCTGCTGGGGAGCTCGCGACCGTAGCCGATGCTGCCGACCACGCGCGCCGACGGTGCGATGTACAACGCAGCCGATGCGGTGAGGAAGCCGGAGTTGTACCCACCGTCGCCGTGGACGATCGACGGGACGATCCGGAACGTGCGCCGGCGATCGAGGCTTGGCCCAGGCCCGCCTTGCGCCGCGACCACCGGGACTGCGTACGCGGGTGGAGCAAACGCTCGCGGTGCGGGCTCGCCGACCAGCGAGAGTACGACCAGCGCGACCACGCGCGCCGAGCTGTGCGAATCGCCATCCGGCGCATCGATCACCTGGCGGCGTCCCTCGACCTCGATCACGAGCCGGCCATCCTCACCCGCCGAGATCACCACCGGCAGGTCCGGCGCGACGCGCAGCTCGAGCGCATCGCCGAGCTCGCGATCCGAGAACGGTGCCTCGCCGACGACGGTGACCGAGGGCCGCGCACCGGCCGTCGACGACGAGGCCGCGAGACACGCGAGGGCAAGCAATCGACGGTTCATGCTCGGTACGTCGAACCAGACCACCGAAACCGAAAGACTGGGTTCGAAAAAGTCACAACCGAGCGAAATTGCTTCGAGCTCGCTAGAACGATCGCCTTACGAGTCCGTCATGACGCCCTAACGAGCTCTGAAGCTATCCCCAACGACAGCTTCATCGAAGCATCTGCTCACTGTACTGGCTCGACGCGCTAGAACGTCGCCGTGCTTCGCTGCGGGTGGCACTTCGCGCAGGCCGCCTTCGCACTGCTCACACTGGTCTCGGCTTCGTGCGCGTGGCAGCCCGTCGAGCAGGCCTTGTGCATCGCATCTGTGCCCCCACCCGGGCCCTGGCCGATGATCGTGTTGGTATCGAGATCCTGCAGCGACTTGTAACTCTTGCTGCCCCACTTCGATCTGTCGGCGAGCACCGCGTGACACGTCGTGCACTCGAGTGGCTTGCCGGTTTCGGCGATGCGGTGCTCCTTGGAGTCGTGGCGGAAGCACGGGCCGACCTTGCCTCCCATCGCCTTGATCGCGCGCATCGAGCTGTCGTCGCACGCGCGTAGCGAGACGTGATCCTTCGTCGTCGCGACGCGATCGATATGACAGAAGGCGCACTTCGGATCGTTCGACATCCCCTCCATCTGCTTCGCGTCGTGTTCGTGGCACGCGCCCGCACACTCGTCGTGGCCGGGATGTCCGACGAGCGCGGTGAACGTCTTCGGATCGGTCGGGTGACACCCGGAGCACTTGGAGACGCGCTGCGTGTGCGCGAAGTGATCGAACTCGAGGCGCCGCTCGCGTGCGAACCTCTGGCGATCGCGCTCGTCGGCGGCGGTCTGCTCGGACTTCTTCGCGCGGGCCTCGGAGGTCTCGGCACGCGCCAGCGCCTTCTGCGCGGCCTCGGTCTGTTCCTGCGCGACGGCGGCTTCGTGTTGCGCTTCGCGGTTCGCCGCGACCACGCGCGAGATCGCGATCACGCCGACGACGACCAGCGCGACGAACGCGATCGTCGCCACGGTGAGCGCACCCTTGTGCTTCCTCGCCCACCGGCGGAACAGCTCGCGCGAGGTGTAGCGGTGGACCCCGACCATCTGGCCGTTCTGATACCGGCGCAGATCCTCGACGAGCTCGCGCGCCGTCGGATAGCGAGCGTCCGCTTCGCGGGCCATCGCCTTCGCAACAATGGTCGCCAGCTCGGGCGGCACGTCGGGTGCGATCTCGGCGAGCGGCGGCGGCGGCTCCTTGAGCAGCGCCTGCAGGATCGACATCCCGTCGGGGCCTTCGTACGGCGCCCGCTTCGACAGCACGTGATAGAGCACCGCGCCGATCGCGTAGACGTCGGCGCGCGCGTCGACCTGCAGGCCGCGGCCTTGCTCGACCGGCATGTACGCGGGCGTGCCCATCACGCTGCCCGCGACGGTATTGCCCATGTGACCGATGGCAGCCGACCGAAACGGACCCGCGGGCTCGGCCGCTTCGTTGGTGGTCAGATCTTTCGCGAGCCCCCAGTCGATCACGATGGTCTCGCCGAAATCGCCGATCAGGATGTTCGCCGGCTTGAGATCGCGGTGGACGACGTTGTTGCTGTGCGCGTACGCGAGCGCCTCGGCGACGGCGATCATGTTCGGTACGAGCGCGATCCGCTCGCGCATCCCGGCGACGTTGTTGATGATGGTCTCGAGCGGTTTCCCCGCGACGAGCTTCATCGTGTAGAACAGCTCGCCCGTCGGCCACCGGCCCGCGTCGTAGATCGGGACGATCGCGGGATGCTGGAGGCGCGCCGTGATCAGCGTCTCGCGCTCGAACCGCGCCTTGAAGTGCGCGTTGTCGCCGACCAGCTCCTTGATCGCGACCTGGCGATGCAGGCGCAGATCGTTCGCACGCAGGATCCGGCCCATGCCACCCCGCGCGATCTCTTCCTTGACCTCGTAGTTCTCGACCGCCACCTCGCGCAGCGTCTCGGCGACCGGCTTGATCCCCTCCGTCGCCACGCGCGGGCGCTCGGGGGACGGTGACAGTTGCGCCATCTGCGACGCCGGCGACGCCATCATCGTCGCGTCGTGTGGCGCGACGGCCGGGTAGCCGGGTTGCGGATAGCCGTGCGCGACGGCGGGGGTCGGATTCGTCGGTGGTCGTGCGTAGGCTGCCGCGTTCGGATTCGCGCCGGGCGAAGCGAGCTGCGAGCCCTGCGGATAAGCCGCAGCGTTGGGGTTGGTTCCAGGCTTCGCGCCGAACGCATGCGGGTCGTAGGCCGCGGAGCCTTGCGGATACGCGACCTGCGCGGTCGCGATCGGGTTCGGTGCCGTCGGTGGACGACCACGCGCCGGATCGTACGCTTGGTTGTAGTGCGCCGGATCGACCGCGGGATTCGGTCCGGTCGGCGGACGATAGGGCGCCTGCATGGCGAGCGCCGTCGGTTCCGTGCCGGCGACCGCGGGATTGGGTCCGGTCGGCGGGCGATAGGGCGCCCGCAAGTCCACCGCGGCGCGCTCGGTGCCCGGCGCACTCGGTGCGAGGCCGTAGGGCGAGGCGGGACGCGGCGCCTGCATGTTCAACGCGGTCGGCTCGGTGCCGGGCGTGGGTGCTCGACCAGGCGCGAACGCACTCGGCGCAGGATTCGGTCCGGTCGGCGGACGAAGGCGTGGATCGCTCGACGGCGCGAACGCCGTGGGATCGACGGCAGGAGTTGGTCCGGTCGCGGGTTTCTGCCGCGCGAACATCGAGTCGGCGGGCAGGCTCGTCGGCGTCACGACCGGGGCGCCGTAGCCGATGCTGGCAGGCGTCGGCGCTCGCGCGATCACGGGGGAGGACGGGACACCGTACTCGGGGCTGTTGGGCGTCGGCGTGCGTGCGATCGCCGAATTGGAGCTGGTGCCGGGGGTCGTCGGCTTGCGCGGGATCGACGGGTCAGAGGTTCGCGGCGCGACCACGCCCAGCGGACTGCTCGGGGTCTTCGATCGCTCGGCGTGTGCGTTCGCGGCCTTCGCGATCGCCTCGGCGAGCTCGGACTGCGACGGCGCCGTACCCCGCGCGGTGAACGCGAGCGGCACCTTGCCCGCGGTGAGTGGTGCGTCGAGCGCGGTCGCGGCGTGCTCGATCGCCGCACTGCCCATCGGCGTGGTGGTCGCCGGATCGATCGCGGCCGCCCGCGCGGCCTGGATCCTCGCCGCGGCCACCGCGGGACCCTCGGCGAGCGCCTGGTTGAGCGCTTCGCGCAGCGAGCTGGTCGAGCCCATCGGCAACGTCGACTCGCTGCCCGGCGGGATCACGACCGGTTGACGTGCGGTGTCGGGAGGCTCGTCCTCCTGGAACGGATTGTCTTGCCCGATCAACGTGCGCTTCGGAGGGTCGTCCGACGGGCTCATCGCGCACCTGCCAACACGGGCCAACTGTACAGGAGTAGGCTGGAGCGGATGCGAGCGCTCTCCTTGATTGTCGGGGCGGCATGCGGCGGCAAGGGGGTCCCGCCCGCACCCTCGAACGTGGCCTCGCACGGCGAGCCACCGAGGCCGACCGAGGTCATCGAGAACTGCGAGCCGCGCGCGAGCGGCGGAGGTCCCGGCAATCACGATCGCTTCTCGTTCGAAGATCCGCAAACCCACCAGTACGGGTTCAAGGACGGCAAGGGGACCATCGTGCTCCCCGCGGTCTATTCGAGCGTCTACGAGTTCTCTCCCGACGGGCTCGCGGGGGTCGTGTCTCCGAAGCCCGGTGCACCCACGCCGTTTCTGTTCATCGCTCCGTCGGGCAAGGCCGTCGCTCGCGCCTACGCGTTCGACAACGGCCCCGACTATTTTCAGGAGGGCTACGCGCGGATCGTCGACGACGCGAAGCGCATCGGCTACATCGACGAGCGCGGCGCGATCGCGATCGCCCCGAAGTTCACGGGCGCGACCGCGTTCTGTCACGGCAAGGCGCACGTCGAGATCGGGCTCGATCGCTACTGGATCGACCGCCAGGGAAACCCGACCAAGCCACCCGCTGACGCCGAGGACGAGCTGCCCGGCCCGAGCGGCGCGTGATGCTTTTTGCAACGCGGTAGACCGTGGCGAGGCACGTGATCGCGGCGTAAGGTCCGCGCGCGATGACAGGAAAGCTCAAGGGCGATCACATCAAGCGCGTCGGCATCGTGTTCTCCGGTGGCCCGGCACCCGCGGCGAACGCGGTGATCGCGTCGGCGGCGATGGCGCTGATCGAGGACGGCCGCAAGGCGATCGGCTTCTTCCACGGCTACTCGAACCTGCAGGACTATCACCCGGTCACGCACCGGCTGCTCCCCGACGAGCACTACCGGATCTTCGAGGAGCGCGACCTCCGCGGCCTGCGCAACTCGCGCGGCATCATCATCGGGACGGCGCGCAGCAATCCCGGCAAGGCGATCGAGAAGCAGGAGCACCTGACCGATCAGGTGCGCACCGAGAAGCTGCGCAACGTCTACAACGCGCTCGTCGATCTCGACATCGACGCGCTGGTCTCGATCGGCGGCGACGACACGCTGAAGACCGCGAACTTTCTCCACGAGTATCAGAAGCGGTTGCCGAAGGGAGCGCGGCACGTGCAGGTGATCCACTTGCCGAAGACGATCGACAACGACTACCGCGGCATCGACTTCACGTTCGGCTTCTTCACCGCCGTCGACGTGATGGCGAAGGAACTCCAGAACCTCCGCGCGGATGCGCTCGCGACGGGCAGCTACTTCATCGTCGAGACGATGGGGCGCAAGGCAGGCTGGCTGTCGTACGGCGTCGCGATCGCCGGCGAGGCGAGCTTCGTGCTCGCGGTCGAGGACATCGACGAGTCGCTGTCGGCACCGGGCAAGAATCCAGGAGAGCGGTGGCTGTCGCTCGACAAGCTCACCGATCGGATCTGCGAGCTGATCGAGACCCGCGAACGCCGCGGCAAGCACTCCGGCACCGTGGTGCTCGCCGAGGGCCTCGCCGAGATGCTGCCACCGGGGCAGCTCGTCAACGCGCCACTCGACGAGCACGGCCACCTGCCGCTCGGTCGCTTCGATCTCGGCAAGCTGGTCGCGCAGATGGTGACCAAGCGCTACGAGGAGAAGACCGGCCGCAAGAAGAAGGCGACCGGGTTGCAGCTCGGCTACGAATCGCGATGCGCACCGCCGCACGCGTTCGACGTCATGCTCGGCAGCCAGCTCGGCATCGGCGCCTATCGCGCGCTCGTCGAGGAGAACCTCGATGGCCACATGGTGAGCGTCGTCGGCCAGCTCGATCTGGCGTACGTGCCGTTCACCGAGTTGATCAACCCGACGACGATGAAGACCGAGGTGCGGCTGATCAAGCCGGGCAGCGATTACCACCGGCTCGCGCGGTTCCTCGAGACGCGCACCGACAAGATCGTCGACTGGCAGCCGGGTCGTCGCACCGAGGAGAAGTAGTGGCCTGGGTGAAGATCCCCGCGGATCACCACCCGCTGTTTCTCGCCGCAGTGCCGAAGGATCCGCGCGTCACCACGCTGAAGATGTTCGGCGGGATCGCGGCGAAGGCGAACGGCCAGATGTTTGCGGGCCTGTTCGCGAAGTCGTTCATCGTCAAGCTGTCCGACGGCGATCGCGACGAGGCGATGCAGCTCGACGGCGCCGAGCCGTTCGATCCGATGGGCAACGGCAGGATCATGAGCAACACGATCCTGATGCCCGAGGAGACGTTCGGCGATGACGCCGAGCTGCGGAGCTGGCTGCGCCGCGCGCTCGACTACACGCTGACGTTGCCGGCGAAGGCGGTCACGCCGAAGGACACACCAATCGCGAAGGCACCGGTGAAGCCTGCACCGAAGGCCCTGCCCGCGAGACCCGCGCTCGCGAAGCCCGTGCCGATGAAGGCTCTGCCGACGAAGGCTGCACCGGCGAAGGCTGCACCGGAGAAGCCACCGGCGAAGGCTGCACCGGAGAAGCCACCGGCGAAGGCTGCACCGGAGAATCCACCGATGAAGGCGACGTCTGCAGCAGCTCCCTCGAAGGCAGCAACCGCCAAGTCGTCGTCGAAGAAGCGGTAGTCACCGGCGCTGGGAAGGGCGATGGTCGCGATGATCGTCGCCTACCGCAGGTGCCGGCGCAGCGCGTGGTGCTGCACTAGCCATGCTCGAACGAGGAGCCGGGTGCGAAGCGCGTCCAGCGTTGCCATCTGCCAAGTGTTCCGGGTTTCGGACCAACGGGTACCGGCATTCACGAATTTCTAACGAGTCTTACCGAGCTGTGCCTGGGCGCGCGGCGCCGGCAAACCCCTTGAAAGGTCTGATACGCTCCCGGCGATGAGGAGACTGTCACTACTGCTCGTGGCGATATCGCTCGCGGCTTCGCCGGCCTGCGTCACCTCCGGGACGCACAGGAAGAAGCTGGCGGCTGCCAAGAAGGTCCACGACGACGATGTCGCCGCCGCGAAGAAGCGCGAGGACGACCTGGCGACGAAGCTCACGGCGACGACCAAGGAGCTCGACACGTCGAAGACTGACAAGGCCGGCCTGCAGAAGCAGGTCGACATCATGAGCGCGACCAGCGCGGCGATGGAGGAGCGGCTCAAGCAGCTCGGTCAGAACGTGACCAGCCTGACCACGCGAAATCAGGATGCGACGCGCCAGCTCGAGGAGCTCCGTCGCCAGAAGGCCGCGGCCGAGGCACGCGTCGCGCAGTTCCGGAACCTGGTCGCCAAGCTCCAGCAGATGATCACGTCGAAGGAGCTGACCGTGCGCCCGCGCAACGGGCGGCTGATCATCGCGCTGCCGAACGACATCCTGTTCGACTCGGGCTCGACGGTGCTCAAGCCGGCCGGCCAGAAGGCGCTCGAGAAGATCGCCGCGGTGCTCGCCACGATCGACGACCGCCAGTTCCTCGTCGCGGGTCACACGGACAACGTGCCGATCAAGACCGGTCGCTACCAGTCGAACTGGGAGCTGTCGACGGAGCGCGCGGTCAACGTCGTCACGTTCCTCGTCAAGAAGGGCATGCCGGCGAAGAACCTGTCGGCGGCGGGCTACAGCGAGTTCGATCCGGTCGCGGCGAACGACTCCGAGCCGAACAAGGCGCAGAACCGCCGCATCGAGATCGTGCTGCAGCCCAACATCTCGGAGCTGCCGTCGCTCGACGACATCCGTTAGTGGCCTGCCGAGCGTGACGGTGGGGGGCGCATGACCTCGGGGACCGAAGGCTCGCTGGTGGCCGAGGCCGCCGCCGACGTGGTCGCTCCGTTGGTCGTTACTGGCCAAGGCTTTCCGATCCACGTCGGGTTCTCGACGACGACCGGCCTGCTGTCGCGGTTGATCCGGTGGGCGACCGGCGCCCCGGTCTCGCACTGTTTCCTGGTCTATCACTGCGGCGTGTTCGGCAGCGAGATGGTGCTCGAGGCGAGCGGCGCCGGGTTCCGGGTGATGGCCTGGAACAAGTTCGAGCGCGCGAACAAGCTGATCGCGGTGTATCGGCTGCACCGGTCCGATGCCGAGCTGCGAGGGGGCATGAGCAGGCTCGCCCTCCGGCTCGGCGACGCCTACGACACGCTCAGCCTGGTGGGCTTCCTGCTCCGCAAGCTGTTCCACCTGCGCCGGGTGCCGTTCAACGACCGCAAGAAGCTGGTGTGCTCGGAGGCCATCGCCCTCTACCTCCAGTCCGTGGGCGTCCCGGTGGGGCGGGTTGGCATCGTCACCCCACGGGATCTGTTCGAGCTGGCCGAACGCGCTGGAGACGTGTTTGAGCGTGTGGAGACCGGAAGGGCCTTCAAGAAGGTCCGCCGACGTCGCAAGTAAACCAAATCTGATTCAAAGGGCTCGAAGGGGCTTGCCTTTACGACCCCCTCGGAAGGAAAACCCCTGCCATGCGTTGCTTAGCGGCAGGTCTCATTGCTCTGGCCACCACGTCAGTGGCGAGCGCGAACGTCGAAGTCGGAGGCGTCGCGGGCCTTCGCACGTTCAGCGAAAAGGGCTCCCTCGGTGTGGTCACCGACGGAATGGACAACCCCACACCGGCCGCGGTCAGCCTGAAGAACTCCACGTTCTTCGGCCTTCGCCTGGGCGTCTACTTCGGAGCCAAGCTCGGGGTCGAGGTCGAGGGCGGCGGTGTGCCGACCGAACCGCGCACGATCTTGTTCGATATCTTCATGGTGGCTGCACGCGCGCAGATCGCCTACCAGTTCCGCAACGAGGACCCGGCCACGAAGTTGCTGCCGTTCGTCGTCGCGGGCGCGGGCATGCTGAAGATCGTCAACGTCTCGGGCGCGAACAACGAGGCGATCGTCAAGAAGGACACGAAGATCGCGCCGCACATCGGCTTCGGTGCGAAGTACCGCACCGCCGGCGGCTGGGGGGTTCGCGCCGATGCGCGTGCCCTGCTGGTGACGACGATCGACCGCGACTCGACGAAGGATAGCTTCGGCGATACCGGCAGGTCGCTCGAGGTCGAGCTGCTGCTCTCGATGTATCGCGACTTCGGCTACAAGGCGCCCAAGAAGAAGGACCCGCCGCCGCCGCAGAAGGATGACGATCCGGACAAGGACGGGATCGCCGGCGCCGCCGACAAGTGCCCGACCGAGGCCGAGGACAAGGACGCCTTCGAGGACGAGGACGGCTGCCCCGACAAGGACAACGACAAGGACGGCATCGCCGATGCCGCTCCCGACAAGTGCCTCAACGATGCCGAGGACAAGGACGGCTTCGAGGACGAGGACGGCTGCCCCGATCCGGACAACGACAAGGACGGCGTCGCCGACGCGCAGGACAAGTGCGCCGACAAGCCGGAGACGAAGAACGGCTTCCAGGATGACGACGGTTGCCCCGACGAGATCCCGGAGACCCTGAAGAAGTTCACGGGCGCCATCCAGGGCGTCAACTTCAAGGTCGGCGACGCAGCGCTCGCCCCCGGCACCGGTGCGGTGCTCGACAAGGCGATCGCCGTGCTCAAGGAGTTCGGCGACGTCAAGCTCGAGGTCCAGGGCCACACCGACGACACCGTCCTCAAGGCGGGCGGCAAGTTCCCCGACAACGTCGCGCTCTCGCAGGCGCGCGCGGACTCGGTGAAGGCGTACTTCGTCAGCAAGGGCATCGCCGAGGACCGCGTGGTCGCGAAGGGCTACGGCGATTCGTCGCCGGTGACCGACCCGAAGGGGCTGACCGGCGCAGCGCTCAACGCCGCGCGCACCAAGAATCGCCGCGTCGAGTTCAAGCTCGTCGAGACGAGCGCGCCGAAGGCTGAAGAGAAGAAGTAATCCGGCGGTTTTCGCTCTACCGGATCGTTCGGACGGCGATCGTCATCGCGACGGTCGCCGTTCGCTATTTTCGGCTCCAGCGGCGGAAGGGAGCGACGCAGGCCGACTGGGATAGGGCCCACGCGAAGACCGGCGCGGCGATCTACAAGCTCGCCGTCACGCTGGGCGGCGCCCTGGTCAAGCTCGGCCAGGTCCTCGGCTCGCGCGGCGACGTCCTCCCAGAGGCGCTGGTCGCGCCGCTACGGGCGTTGCACGACCGGGTGCCGTCGCGGCCGCTGGCGAAGCTGACGAAGCACCTGGAGCAGCAGCTCGCGCTGGCAGCGAGAGCCGCGGAGCCGCGGTATGCGGACTTCCGCGATCGCCGGCCTTGGAGGGAGGTGTTCCGCGAGATCGAGCCCACCGCGATCGCAGCCGCCTCGCTCGCGCAGGTCCATCGCGGGTGGTTGCGGGACGGCCGCGAGGTCGCGATCAAGATCCAGTACCCCGAGGTGCGGCGGCTGTTCCCGATCGACTTCGGCTCGTTCCGGCGCGCGGTCCGCGTGGCGAGGTGGCTCAACAAGTCGCTCGACTTCCGGCCGATCGTCGACGAGCTCGCGCACTTCGTGTTGCTCGAGCTCCAGTTCACGCGCGAGCTGCACTCGACGGTGCGTGGCCGGGCGAACCTCGCGAGCGATCCGACCATCGTGGTGCCCGAGGTGTTCGAGGAGCTGTCGACCGACAAGCTGCTCGTCCTCGGCTTCTTGCAGGGCACGGCACTGTCGCGGGTCGACGTGCTGCGCGCGCGAGGCGTGGACCTGCGGTCGATCGCGACGCGGGTGGCGAACCTCTACGCGACGATGATCTTCTCCCACGGCTTCTTCCACGGGGATCCACACCCGGGAAACCTCCTCGTCCTCGATGACGGCCGGCTCGGGCTCCTCGATTTCGGCCTCGCGAAGGAGCTCCCGACGGGGTTCGCGCGCCAGACGGCGATCATGATCACGGCGGGCATGAGCGGCGACACTCAGCGTGCGGTCGAGGCGGCGCGCGCGATCGGCTTCGTGATCAGCGACGCCAAGGCCCCGGCGTTGATCTCGCTGGTCAAGGCCATGCTCGGCGACTACTCGCAGGCGGCGGATCTGATCAAGCAGGTGGCGCCCGGCGAGCTCGAGGTGCCGCACCACTTCACGCTGATCGGCCGCGTCATGATCATCCTGTCGGGGCTCTCGCACTCGCTGGTCCCGGGCGAGCGGATCATCGGTGGGGCGATGCTCGCGGCGCTGGCACCACACCTTGTGGTTACCCGGGCTTCTTGACCGGCTTGTCGTCGGACTTCTTCTCGACGGGCTTCGCGCGCGACCACTCGGGCTTCCAGAACCCGACGAGGAACGCGGGCACCAGCGGCCAGATCACGAGCGCGAGGATCGGCTGCTTCATCACGCCGATCAGGTTGAGCAGGACGTAGAGGCCGAGCATCACCACGCGGCCCTTCGCGTAGCGCTTCCGCTTCTCGGGCTTGAGGAAGGCGAGCAGGAGCAGATCGAGCGGCAACAGCACCAGCAGGCTCTCGTTCCACCGCACGTACGGCAGCGGGGAGATCACCGCGAGGAACCACAGGATCGTGCCGAGCAAGAACGGCGGGAGCACCGCGAGGGCGAGCGTGGAGCGCTGGAAGCGGCCGAAGTAGCGGCCGGCGATCGCGGGTGCGGTGAGCAGCAGGAGGAGGAGGAACAGGAACGCGCGCCCGGACGCGTGCTCGGTGTCTTCCTCGACGTCGGCGAGGCCGTTGCCGTTGGAATCGGCCTTGGTGTCCATCCCGGCGAGCTCGGGGCGCTCGAGCTCGGGGGCGCGCTGGTAGAGGATGATCGGCTTGATGCCCCACTTCTTCTCGACGCCCTCGCGGAGGAACTGCGGGAGGAACATGCGCTCCCAGTAGTCGGGGACGCGGTCGGTGACGCGGCCCATCGCCACGTCGGTGATCAACAGGAAGCCGCGCATGCCCCAGAAGCCATCCCGGGCGAGCTCGCGAAACGTCTTGCCATCGGTCTCGGTGGCGTCGGCGAACTTGTGGAGCTCGTTGCCGACCGCGTCGTCGAGGATGTCGCGGACGCGGGTGGTGCAGTTGTCCCAGAAGTGGTCGTACGCGTAGTAGAGGTTCGTGCCCTGGGGCCGCATCGCCTCGCGCTCCGGGAGCGCGGCGGTGTCGCGGTAGAGGGCGTCGATCACCTTCTTCTTCTGGGGGCCATCGAGCGGGATCGGTTGCGCCCACACGGTACGATTGCGTCCGGCGTAGATCTGGATCAACGCGTCGATCGACTGCTCGCCGGCCCAGAAGCTGTTGGTGCCGCGGAAGAAGCCCCAGGCCATCGCGACCGGCTTGTTGAAGCTCCCGATGCCGTAGTTGAAGCAGACGTCGTTGTGGGGATCGAGGTAGCGAACGCACAGGGCGATGTGGCCGTGGCGTTCCCAGGCCAGGGAGCCGATGCCCATCGTGACCAGCTCGATCGTGGGCTCCTCGGCATACAGCTTCTGGACGGCGCTGCCCTCGGGGCAGTTCGCGGGTAGGTCACAGGCACGAAAGCTCGCACGGGCGCGCGGGACTCGCTGTTGCGCGTCAGCGTCGCGTGTACCGATCAGGAGGACAACGGCGACGAGAAAGACCCGGAGAAACACTTCGCGCAGTGTGCCATTGACCCGCGTGCCGGCCAACGCGGAACATCGATTCCGTGGACCAGTTCGGGCGGTACACGGTGTTCGAGTGCCTCGGGGCTGGGGGGATGGCGACCGTTCACCGTGCCACCATCGAGATCGGCGTCGGCGTGGTCCGCGAGGTCGCGCTCAAGCGGATGCTGCCGCAGCTGGCCGACGACAAGAAGACGCTCGACGATTTCATCCGCGAGGCCAAGCTCGCCGCGCACCTCAATCACCCGAACATCGTCCGCATCCTCGAGCTCGGCCGGAACGGCACCACGTACTTCATCGCGATGGAGCTGGTGCGTGGGCACTCGCTGCTCCAGCTCCTCAAGCTGATGGCGGCGCGCGGTGGGATGGCGCCGGTCGGCATCGTGGTGGCACTGCTGTCCGAGCTGTGCGATGCGCTCGACTACGCGAGCAACGCGACCGATGCCGAGGGCGAGGCGATGGAGATCGTGCACCGCGATCTGTCGCCGTCGAACCTGATCATCGACACCGATGGCCACCTCAAGATCATCGACTTCGGCGTCGCGAAGAGCACGCGAGGTCAGTTCGTGACGAGCTCCGGCTTGGTCAAGGGCAAGCTCGGCTACATGCCGCTCGAGGCGCTCGCCGGCAAGCCGGTGGATCGCCGCTCGGACATCTTCTCCGTCGGGGTCGTCGCGTGGGAGCTGCTGACGGGACGGCGGTTATTCAACGCCGCGAACGAGTACGACGTGATCACGAAGATCCGGCAGGGCGCGACGACGAAGCCGTCGGAGATCAACGACGAGGTGTCGCCGGAGCTCGACGAGATCGTGATGCACGCGCTCAGCAAGAAGCGCGACGAGCGGTGGCCGAGTGCCGGCGTGATGAAGAACGCGCTCGACACCCTTCGCAGGGTCCACCGCGACGGGCCGCGCGAAGTCAGTGCCTGGCGCGCGACGCTGGTCCCACCGTGGGAGCTGCACGGCGAGGACTCGGCGACGACGGAGCACATGTCGCTGCGCGAGGTGTTGCACGCAGCTTCGCAGCCGAGCATCACCGCGACGACACGCGTCGCTGCACCGCTCGAGATGGATCCCTACGACGAGGAGCTCGTCGATGACAGCCCGACACAGATGACGCTCCTGCCTCGGACCTCGCCGACGCTACCACCGCATCAGCTCGCGCCTGACCCGGCGTACGAGGCGCTCGCGCGCGAGAGTCGCAAGTCGGGTCAGTTCGGCGAGGCCACACCGCCGGGGCGCGGGTCGGGCAACTCGATCGCGCCGCGCGACACGGTGCTCGGCCACGAGAGCTCGCTGTCGCGCGAGCCTGAAGAGGATTGAATCTGCCCGGATCCGAGTCAGGCTCTGGCATGCGCGCGCTCCTGATCTCGATCGCTCTCTGTTGGCCCGCGATCGCGATGGCCGCGCCCCGCGATGCAGTCGATGCGCTACCCGAGATCGCGAAGGTGACGCGCGGCCGCGTGACGGTGATCGTGCGCGGCGCGATCGCGAAGGCGAAGCAGCGCGAGATGATCCAGCTGGTCGAGCAGGTGATCGCGGATACCACCACGCGGTTCGCGGTCGTGAAGGGAGATCCGCACCCGAGCGTGACGCTGTGCCTGTTCGGCGATGCCGCGAGCTATGCGAAGGTCGCCGGCGGGTTCGGGCCGCTGCCGTCGGACTGGGGCTTCTATCTGCCAGATCATCGGATCGCGTTCGCGAACGTCGGCGTCTCGATCGGCAACCTCCGCCACGAGCTCGCGCACCCGCTGGTGGATGACGACTATCCGAAGATCCCGGCCTGGCTCGGCGAGGGTGTCGGCTCGCTGTACGGCACGGCGCGATGGAGGCGCGATCGCTTCGAGTTCCTCGTCAACTACCGGCTGCGCGATGTCCAGAAGGCGATCAAGGCAGGCACGCTGCCGACGTTCGCGCAGCTCGCCGCCTCGACGTCGCGCGAAGTCCACGGTGACACGGGCATGATCTACTACGGGATGGCGCGCTACGTGCTGTTGTTCAGCGAGCAGCAGGGCAAGCTCGCGGCGCTGTATCGCGAGTTGCGAGATGCGGACACGAAGGATCACGGCAAGGTGCTCGCCAGGCACGTCGACGAGAAGGCGTTCCTCGCGTGGGTGACCAAGCTCACGTATTGAGCTTGAGATCGGCGCGCGCGAAGTTCGCGGTCAGCACCTTGCGATCGGCGTCGCGCGCACGTGCGAACGTCAACTCGCGGAGCTCAGGCATCCCGCGCAGGGCGCTGCGCACCGACGCGATGGCCGCGGGATCGCGTGGCGTCGGCAGCGCCAGCTTCTCGAGCCGCTCGCGACAACCGAGGCGATGCAGCAGCTGGAACAGCGGCGTGTCGCCACCGAGCGTGTGCGGGTCGTGATAGCCCGGCTCGTTGCGAGACAGATCGAGCGCGGTCAGGTTCGGCGCGCCGTCGCCGATCCGATCGAACACGTCGTCGACCGGAGCGGTTCGCGTGGTGGCGAGATGGCAGTGCAGCGCGAGATCGAGCTCGACCAGCGCGGGCAGCTCGGTTGGCATCAAGATCGCGTCGAAGCCGGACAGGCGCAGCCGCTGGATCGAAGGATGCCCGAAGCGACCGAACAGCCTGCGCGCGTCGAGCTCGAGGCTCTTCAACTGGGGCGTCGCGAGCGCGAAGCTCGTCGTCGCCGCCATCGCGGGGTTGTCCTTCTCGGACCACATCCGCAGCGTGACGCGCGACAGGAACGGGCGCGGCGCCTCCGCGATCGCGCTGATCGTCTCGCGCAACAGCTTGGGCGGCCCGACCGCGGTGATGCTGCGGGTGAACCGCGCCGCCTTGCTGCCGAAGGCGAGCCGCACTTGCTCGACGGGATCCGCGCTGGTCGCGTCGAGCTCGAGGAAGCCGTAGCGGATCGCGCCGTTCGGGCGCTGCGTGCCGAGCCAGCTCTCGATCAGCTCGGCGCGGCGACGCGAGAGCAGGGGAGTCGCACCGGAGTGCTCGATCTCGAGATCGATCGCGATCAACTCGCCGCGCGGATTGTCGACGGCCTGGAGCTGATCTCCGTAGACGGTGACGATGTCGCGATCGACGCCGCGATCCAGCCCCTCGCGGAGCTGCGCTTCGAGGTCCTCGAGCGTGGTCACCGTCTCAGGATATCGTATCGTGATTTTGAAGGAACTGGCCCGCCAGGACGTTGGGCCACTCGGAGGACATGTGGTGAGAATGAAGCTCGCAGTGGTGATGGTGATGGCCTCGGTCACGTACGCGCGTGCGCAGCCGGCCAAAGCGCAGGACTTCCTCGACGACGCGAAGGCGATCTACCGGATTGTGGGCTGCAGCGACGGTGCGTTGCCGCAGGGCTACGACGCGAAGCATCAGGCCGTCGTCGACAAGCACTGCAAGGCGATCAAGAAGGACGTCGACAAGTACCGCACCGACTACTTCGGGACCGCACGTGAGTGGTTCGCGAAGAAGGTGCCGGCGGATGCGACGCAGCTCGTCTACTTGTTCTCGGGCGCGGATCTGCTGAGTGCGCTCGTCGCGTTTCCGAACGCCACCGAGATCACGACGATGTCCCTCGAGCTCGCCGGCGATCCGCGGCCATACGCGAAGCTGACCCCCGCCGAGCTCGACCGCGATCTCGCCGCGTATCGCGTCGAGCAGGGCTTGCTGATCCAGGTCGGCTCGAACTCGAGCAAGAACCTGTCGAAGCAGCAGCGCCGGTTTCTGCCGGGCGAGGTCAGCTCGTTCCTGCTCGCCCTCGCAGTCGGGGGCTACGAGCCGGTGGGGATGAAGTTCTTCAAGCTCGAGCCCGACGGCAAGCTGCACTACTTCACGAAGGACGAGATCGACGCCGATACCAAGGCGACCTCGCAGCTCCGCGTGACGTGGAACAAGCCGACGTTCTCGGAGTCGTTCCGCCACGTCGAGATCCAGTACAAGAAGCTCGGCGAGGCCGCGATCCGCACCCACCGCCACATCGCGTGGAACGTCGAGGACAAGTACCTCGGTGAGCACCCCGAAGTGCTGAGGCACCTCGAGGCCAAGGGCAAGGTGACGATGATGGTGAAGGGGGGGAGCTACCTGCTGTGGTTCTCGAGCTTCAAGTCGATCCGGAACTACATCCTCGGAAATCTGAAGTGGATGCTGTCGGACTCGACGGGACCGGCGCCGACGCACGCGAAGCCGGCGGGCATGGTGCAAGAGGCGTACGGCAAGTACACGGGGCCGGTCGACGAGATCAAGGTCGTCGACGGGACGCGTGAAGACCTCGACATGAAGGCGTTGTTCGCGAAGCCCGCGGGTCCGATGCCGTTCCGGTTCGGTTACCTCGACAAGCTGAACAACAAGCACGTCGTGATCACGAAGCCGAAGTGATGCGCTATCCCGCGCCCGCGCACGGCAGCTACTGCGGGCAGGTGCCGGCGGAGCCGCCGTAGTCGTACGGGAACGTGTGCTTGACGTCGAGCAGCTCGCGCACGCCCGGGCAGGAGGAGAGGCCCTGGTTGATGAACCAGCCGTCGAGGTAGTCGACGAGATCGACGCCCGCCTTGCCGACGTCGCGCAGCGACGCGAACATCATGAAGCCCTCCACGGCCAGCACCATCGCGTGCGAGCCGGCGACCTGATCGTCGTCGGTGGCGGGGGCATCGGAGAGGTCCCACAGGATCTCCGCGATCATGTCCTCGCTGACGTTCTGCGCGAGCCCGCCGTTGAGGTTCGCCTTGGTGTTCGACGTGTCCGCGTTGAACGCGAAGCCCCCACCGGCGTTCGAGTCCGAGTAGATCGGCGTGTCGGTGATCGCCATCGAGAAATAGGTCGAGAACCCCTCGGACCACGCGAGCGTCGGGTTCACCGGGTTGCCGTTGTGATCGCCACCGGGGCTATCGCTGCGGCCGATCACCTCCTCGATCCAGTGGCCGGACTCGTGGAGGATCACGGTGTCGTCGTAGCCATCGCTGTCGGACGCCTCGCCGAGCAGGAACAGCCCGTTGTTGAAGTAGAACGTGCCGTCCGGGTTGCCCTTGTGCCAGAACGCCTCGAGCGGCGACGCGGTGCGGCCGGGGAACAGCACGGGGATCGCGTCCATCACGTCGGCGAGCACGTCGAAGATGTTGAACGCCTCGGCGATGCCGGACTCCTCGGTGACGAGCACGTCCTGCGTACTGGTCTGGAGCAGGAACGTCGGCGCGCCGAAGCCGTGGATGACCTGGGTCTGCGCGTGGCGCACGCTGATCGGGCGGGCGGCCTCGGTGCTGGTCGTCGCGACAAGGACGTGGACCCTCGCGTTGGAGACGGCCTCGAAGTCGAGGCTGTAGTTGCCATCGTCGTCGCTCACGGTCTCCGCGATCACGACCTTGTTCGCATCCGCGATCAGCGACACGGAGATGCCGCGCGAAGGCTTCTCGGTGAGGTCCCCGAGCGGGCCCGTGTTGGTCTGCGGGCGATCCTCGTAGTGCACCGTGCCGGAGATCGTGAAGTGGCCGGGCTCGCCGGGCGGGTCGACATCGTCGTCTCCACCGCCACCGCAGGCGACGAGTGCGAGGAGCGCGAACGCGATGCAGCGCATCACCGCACCTCGCCGATCTGGCGACCATCGCGCAGCGTATACACGGTGACGGGCTTCGCGGCGCGGGGCTGACCCGCCTTGCCGACACGCAGGATCTCGGCGCGATTGCGTCCGGCCGCGCGGGCGGAGCCGACGACATCGAGTCCCTCACCGGCGCGCAGGTGGACGGTGGTCACCAGCTCGCGGCGCTGACCCGCCGTCGTCGCACCGAACGAGAGTTGCTTGCCGGCGAGCGTCAGCTCGATCGCGGGGACATCGCGCGTCGGGATCGCGACGAGCCGCACCTCGTAGCCACCCGCGACGGGCTTCGAAGCGAGGCGCACCTCGACGGGGGCGGAGGGCTTGCGAGGGGACCTGTCCGCGACCGCAGGAGCGGCGAACAAGAGCAGGGTCAGGACGACGAAACGCACGATCCTTTGTACGCGACCGAACCGGTGGTCTCACGCTCTAACCGCTCTCACGGCCTTTCAGAGTGATTCCATCCACTAGCGGGGGCGCTTGGTCGGCGATTTCTTACGCGCCGCAGCCGCCTTGGCGATCGCCTCGTTACTTGGCCAGGTGACCTCGGGCGGCGGGAAGTTCGGCCGCGCCAGCAGATAGCCCTGCCCGTAGCGAGCGCCGGATTCGATCACGGCCTCGAGCTCGTCGGTGGTCTCGATGCCCTCCGCGACCACCATCGCATCGAGCTCGCGGCACAACACGACGATCCCGCACACCAGCTTGAACAGCCGCGTGTCGCGCGTCAGGCCGGCGACCAGCTCGCGATCGAGCTTGACGATCCGCGGCTCGAGATCGGCGATGTACTTGAGGTTCGAATAGCCGGCGCCGAGATCGTCGACGACGAGATACACGCCGCGCCGCCGGACCTCCGACAGCACCGACTTGCAGAGCTCGAAGTGGCTGAGCGGTACGCCCTCGGTGATCTCGAGATAGACGTCCTTCGCGTGATCGAAGATCGGATCGTCGGGCTGCACGAGGTACCGCTCGTTGAGCTCCGCCGGATGCACGTTGAGGAACAGGTGATGGTCCTGGCACCCCGCCACCGCGAGCTCGCGGATCAACCGCCCGAGCTCACCCGCGCACGAGTGATCGATCGCCGCCTTGAACAGCGCCATCGGCGATTCGAACTCCGGCGACTTCGAGCGCACCAGCGCCTCGTACGCGAAGACTTTCTGCGTTCGCAGGTCGACGACGGGCTGATAGACGACGCGAACGTCGCGTGCGTCGAGCACTCGCCGGATCGCCATGTTCGGCGGCAGAGGACGGGTGTTACGAGTCAACGGTCGCCATTCTAGCGACCCCGTCGGGAAACCTCGGTTGCCAGTGGGGTAATTTTCGTTGCTTTCCGCACGCCAACCTCGCTACACAGGCCGCGTGAAGGCATTGGGGAAGCTCGTATTCGTCGGTGTGGCCGCCTGTAGCAACGCACGCGAAGCAGCGCCGCCACCCCCTGTCTCGGTGGCCGCCACCGCGGGCCCGGCCGGTCAGGTCAACGCCGCCGACCCGAACCTCGAGCGCTACCAGCGGATCGTCCGCAACGTCGCCGACTGCCCCCTCGAGGGCTACCAGATCGTCCCCACCTGCCCGGGCATGCACGAGCTCGCCGCCGGCATCTCGGGCGTCCCGGTCGAGGTTCGTGCCGAGGTCGGTCGGTCGATGATCTCCCACGGCTCGCCGGCGGTCCGCGTCAAAGCCGCCGAGCTGATGAACGTGGCGCACGGCGTGGGTCCGTCGCGCGCGTCGCAGGACGCGATCGCCGAGGCCGCCTCCCGCGAGCGCGATCCGGGCGTGCTCCGCGCCTTCCTCCGCGTGATCGCCGATCAGGGAGCCACCAACCCGAGCGTCGGCAAGGTCCTGCTCGACGCCGCCGGCCACGCCGACGCGAACGTCCGCCTCCAGGCCGTCTACGCCCTGACCTCGCAGACCAATCGCGGTCTCGCAGGTGGCAGCACCAAGGTCGCGCGCCTCGCCGAGTCCGATGCGGATCTCAAGGTCCGCACCACCGCCTGCGAATACGCCGGCAAGCTCGGCACCGACGACCTGATCCCGCTCTACACCAAGCTCACCGCCGATCCCTCCAACCCGGATCTCTATGCCGCCTGCATGGAGGGCCTGGTCCGGATGTTCCACGACCATCCGCTCCTCGACACCGCGAACCACCAGGCCTACGACCTGTTCCTCGCGCGACTCGCGAAGCAGCCGCGTAGCGAGACCTCGCCGCCGTGGAGCGTGATGTCGACGTTCTGCTACTTTTCACATGGCTCGCACGGCGCCGACGCCGACAAGCTCGCCGCGTGGAAGCAGCGCGCGCCGTGGTTCGACGCCGCCGAGGTCAAGCGCGTGCTGACGTCCGTGATCTCCGACAAGACCACGTCGTGGATGGCGCGCGCCGCCGCGATCGAGTCGATGATCGGCCTCGGCGCGAACAAGCCCGAGCTCGAGGCACTCCGCAAGCACATCGATCCGAAGGACAAGTCAGTCCTCGACAAGCTCGCCTCCGCGATCTCCGAGTGAGCGGTGATCGTCGAGTGCGCGGCGACCTGGCGGCCTGACCCGACGTGGTCCGAGACGATCCGCCCGGCCTACGAGGCGCTGATCGCCGGTGTCACCGGGCTCGATGCCTCGCACGCGTGGTCCGAGATCGCGATGATGATGGGCGACACGCGCGCGGCGCCGCTCGCCCTCGTGGTGTGTCTCCACGCCTCGCGAGAGCTCGATCGCTCGGCTCGCGCTCACCCCTCCACCTCGCCCCACCCGCCCACGGGGATTCACCTCGCCTTGCTGGGCGGTCCGCTACTCGAAGATCGTCGGCTCGCCGCGCACCGCGATCTCTGCATGCTCGATCTCGGCCTCGCCCACGCCGACGCTCCGATCCGGATCGCGTCGCTCGGCGATCCGGATACGGTCACGAGTGATCCGAGCACGCTCGATGCGTGGCTCCAGCGCGCGCTCGCGCCGTTCGACGGCGATCTCGCGCGTGCGGCGTGGTTCGCGTTGCGCGTCGCCGCACGTCGCACCGAGCTCCTCGACGTCGACCCGATACCTTAGATTTCTGAGGGGTTGTGACGGCGATTGCGGTCCACCCAAGTCAACGCCGAAACCGTTTCGAACCTCGACGGTGACGGGTGTAGCGTCGCCGTCCTTCACGTCTTCATCGAGGTAACTTTTATGCGTCTTCTCCGTGCAGCTCTCGTAATGCTTCCCCTGTTCGCCGCCGCGTGCGGTGACGACGACAAAAACGGTGGCGATGTCGCCGGCGTATTCCCCGACGAGGGCTTCGTCGGCCGGACGCTCCGCGTCGAAGTCACCGGTGACACCACGTCCTGGGACGCGGCGTCGACCCTCAACTTCGGCGACGGCATCACCGTCGCGAACATCGAGGTCGTCAGCCCGCAGTCGCTGCAGGCCGACATCACGATCGCGCCGACCACCGCGGTCGGCGCCCACGACGTCACCGTGACCGACGGTGGCACG
>JANNBP010000571.1:0-3937 GCA_031385555.1 Deltaproteobacteria bacterium
GTAGAACAGCACGTCGCGGATCCGCTCGAGCATCGGCGGTGGAAGATCCAGGACGTCTGCGGCGTCTTGATGGATCCGGAGCACGTCCTCCGCGATCGACAGTGCGACGCTCGAGGCCTGGATGCTCGACCACACGGGCTATCCGACGGTGTCGGGCTTCGAGGAGTTTCTCTACGAGCCCGACAAGCCCCTCAAGGGCGACCTCACCGACTACGCGTACAACCAGCGCGGTGCGATCGGCTACGTGGTCGAGCTGTGGGATCTGTTCAAGCGCCTCGGCATGGAGCGCCCGCCGAAGTTCGCGCAGTTCTACGAGCGCGTGTCGCGCCGCGATCTGATCAAGCTCGCGTGGTGGGACCGGGACGAGAACGAGGGCCGCTCGTTCCCGCCGTGGCGACCGTTCGACCACCCGCAGCTCGGGCGCATCGAGATCGGCGGCATCGATCCGCGCATCGGCATCTGGAATCCGCCACTGCACGAGCTCGCGCCGATCTGCGCCTCGCAATCCCAGGTGCTGCTGCGGCTCGCCGCGATGGCGCCGACGCTGGAGGTCGCCGAGATCAAGCGCGTGTCCCTCCCCGGCGACCTCACGCGCGTCGAGGTCGCCGTCCGTAACGTCGGCTACCTCGGGACCTACGGCCTGCCGTCCGCGAAGAAGCTCGACTTCAACGAGCCGGTCTACGCGACCGTGCGTGCGGAGGGCTGCGAGCTGGTCGACGCCGGGCAGACCCACCAGATCCTCGGTCACCTCGACGGCTGGGGCCACGGTCTGCACACCGGCGCGAACCTGCCCGCCTACCCCGGCACCCGTGGCAACACGCACACCGGCTTCGCCAGCTACCTGGTGCGAGGCACTGGGGTGCTGGAGCTCCGCGTAGGCTCGTGCCGAGTCGGCTTCGTGACCACACACGTCTCCGTGTAGGCAAAGATTCTTTGCGACCCCGGAGGTCGCGGGCTCTCTCGCTTTCATGAAGCTGATCAAGGCCTACGTGTTCGCGATGCTGCTGACGGGTTGCTTGCCGACGGGTGGCACGTACGGGGGCACCAGTTACTACGCAAACCCGACGGTCGCGGTAACCACCGGCGTGTACGTCAACGGTCAAGAGATCAGTGTCGCCGACAAGTCGAAGCTCGATTGGTTGCTCGGCTACACCGTCCCTGCCGGTCAGTACTTCGTGACCGCTGCCGGGATGATGGGCGTCGTCGGGCAGCAGGCGACGATCAACCTGGTCGCGTATGCCGAGGCGCGCGGCCTCAAGCCGTCCTCGCAAGGCTCGTCGTCGCACTACAACGGCTACAGCGGCGACGCGATCACGTCGCAGGGTGGCTGCACGATCGTCAGCTCGGGTTCGATGAGCTACAGCAGCGGCTGCTAAGGACCCGCGAACGAGGTGCTCGAGCACGTGCACTCGATCGACTCGATCGACTCGTCGATTCGCGGTCCCAGCGAGCGTACGACCCGCCTCCTCAAGACGCGCTCTCGACCGCCTTGGCCTGGAACACCATCCTGTCGTCGAGCCGGTAGGCGGTGAGCGACTTGCCCCAGACACAGCCGGTGTCGAGCGCCACGTGCTGTGCACCGATGTCGAGCCCGAGCGCAGCCCAGTGGCCGAACACCACCGTGTGCGTCGCCCACGCCCGCTCGGGCATCGCGAACCACGGCGTGACGCCGGCGGGTGCTTTCGACGGGTGATCGTCGAAGTGCGGCTCGATGCGGCCGTCCGCGTGGAGCGCCCTCGCGCGCGTCAGGTACGCGAGCACCGCGCGCATCCGATCACCGCCGCCTAGCTTGGGGTTCCACCGCGGCGGCGTGCTGCTGCCGAGCGAGGCGAGCATGGCGCGCCATCCCGGACCGCGGAGCTCGCGGCTGACGTCGGCGGCGACTGCCTGCGCCGTCGCGATGTCCCACTGCGGATGCAGGCCGGCGTGCACCATCGCGAGCTTGCCGTCGACGTGGAACAGCGGGCGCGTGCGCAGCCAGTCGACGATGCGCTCGAGATCCGGAGCCTTCAGGACGTCGTCGAGCGTGTCACGCTTCTTCTCGGAGGCCGCGCCGGCGACGCGCGACAGCAGGTGCAGATCGTGGTTCCCGAGCACACACGTGATCGAATCGCTGTGCTCGATTGCCCAGCGCAGCACGTCCAGCGATCGCGGACCGCGGTTGACCAGGTCCCCGACCAGCCACAGTTGATCGCGACCCGGCGAGAAGCTGATCAGCGACAGCAGGCGATCGAGGCTGGCCTTGCAGCCCTGGATGTCGCCGATGGCGTACCGGGCCATGGAAGTCTGCACTCGTGCCGCTAGCGCGCCACGACTGCACCCTCCCTCGTTGATCGGATGGATCGGATGGATCCGATGGATCGACTCGCGCGACGCTCGCCTGTACGGAAACGGACTCGCAAGCTCGTCCTCGCTAGCTCTTCGGCGGCTTCAGATCGGGCGTGGTCACCACGTCACTCATCGCCGCCGCCGCCTGCTGCCCCGTCTTGCGAACGGTCAGCTCGATCGGCTCGACGCCGACCTCTGCCCGCGAGAACTCGACCTCGACGGAACCCGACCTGTGCGGTTGCAGCGAGTCCGACGTCGGCATCGAGTCGGTATCGCCGTTGAGCGTGCGGCGAGCCTCGACCACGGCGGCACCGAGCGCGACCGTCGGGTTGACACCGACTACGTGCTTCATCACCTGGCCGAGCGCGTGCGCGAACTCCTCGGCGCTGCCGTAGCGGTTGTTCGGATCGGGTGACAGCGCGACGTCGAGCACGCTCGCCAGGGCCTGGGGAACATCGGGGCGGCGCTCGAGGATCGGCGGGACCACGCACGCGCGGATCTTCTTGAAGATCTCGATGTCGGTCCTGCCGTCGAACAACCGCTCGCCCGACAGCGCTTCCCACACGATGTTCGCGAGGCCGAACAGATCGGACTGCACCGAGTTCGGCTTGCCGAAGGTGACCTCGGGCGCCAGATACGACAGCTTGCCCTTCACCGTGCCGGGTGCGGTCAGCGAGGCCGCGCGATCGCGCGCGCGTGCGAGGCCGAAGTCCGACAGCTTGACGGTGCCGTTGACCCCGAGGAGCACGTTGTGCGGCGAGACGTCGCGATGGATCACCGGGGCGGGCGTGCCGTCGGGGGCGATCCGATCGTGGGCAGCCCCGAGACCACGCAACGTGCCGATGCCGACGGCCACCGCGAGCGGCCACGGCACCGGGCGACCGAGCTCGCGCGCTGCCTTGATCAGCCCGCCCAGGTCGATGCCCTCGACCCACTCCATCACCAGGTAGTAGCTGCCGGACTCGCTGCAGAAGTCGTGGACCTGGACGATGTTCGGGTGGGCGAGCTCGCTGCCGACGCGCGCCTCCTCGATGAACATGTCGATGTAGTTCTTGAGGGCGCGGTACTCCGGCCGGATGTGCTTGACCGCGACGGTGCGCTGGAACCCAGCGGCGCCGCGTACCACGGCCTTGTAGACCGTCGCCATGCCGCCCTCGCCCGCGATCGAAACGAGCTGGTACTTGCCGTCAATCAGCTGACCACTGAGGTCCACGGCCCGAGCTTACACGATCAGTTGCGGGAGGGAGCGGCCCCGTCTACGGGGATTCGAGCGCTGCCTTGGCCGCTTCGAGCTCCGCCATCGCCGCCTCCCAGCGAGGGTTCAGCTCCTCGAGCTTCTCGGCGGCGGACTGGAACTCGTTGAGCAGTTTGTTGCGGCGTGTTGCGTCGTCGTAGACCGACGGATCGGACAGGTCCGCCGACCGGGTCTTCTGCTCGGCCTCGAGCACGGCGATCTTCTCCTCGAGCTCGGCCACCTTCTTCTCGAGCGGCTTGAGCTTTCCGCCCCTGGCGTTGCGGGCCTCGGCCTCGCGCCGCTTGCGGTCCATCTTGTCGGGACCGTGTCCCGAACCCTTATCGGGACCGTGTCCCGAACCCTTATCGGGACCGT
>JANNBP010000017.1:0-5515 GCA_031385555.1 Deltaproteobacteria bacterium
ACAGCGCCACGCTGCACTTCAAGAAGGCGTTCTCCGCGATGGGGCTCGAGGAGGAGTGGTACGCCGTCTACGACGCGACGACCGGCAAGTGGCGGACCTCGCAGCCGACGTATCGGGCGTGTGGCGTCAGCGACGATCCCAAGGCGACGTGCGAAGGCGGCGGGGCGCCGATCACGAAGCCGTCCGGCAAGCGGACCGTCGAGAAGCTGCGCAAACAGCACGGCGCCCCGCTCGCGGACTCACTCCTCGTCGCGAAGACCAAGGTCGACGAGGCGACCTACCTCAAGACGCTGACCTCGAGTGGTCACACGCAGGTGTTCGCCGGCAAGGACGTCGAGGTCAAGCTGACGACGAAGCTCGAGGGCAGCAAGCAGCTCCCCGATCCGTTGCAGAGCGGGAAGTCGGCGTCGTTCTCGCTCCTCGTCGAGATCACGGGAACGAACGGTTGGAGCACGACCTCGAAGATCTACGCCGAGCCGACCGTGACCGTGGAGAACGCGAACGTCTCCGTGTGGACCGGGGTCTACGTCACCGGCGTCGCGATCGCGAAGGACCACCGCGCCATCGGCCTGGTGTTCGACGGCAAGCCGTTCGTGATCACGCGCCCGAAGGCGAAGAAGCCGTAGGCAGTGCGTTAGGCTGCCGCATGATCGACGCGCTACAGGACGATGACGCCACCGCACTCGCGGACCGCGTGCGTCGCAAGGACGTGCAACCTCTCGAGCTGGTCGAGGCCGCGATCGCGCGGATCGAGATGGTCAATCCGAAGCTCAACGCCGTGGTGCACCGGATGTACGAGAAGGCGCGCGCGGCGGCAAAGGGCACGTTGCCCGACGGGCCGTTTCGCGGCGTGCCGTTCGTGGTCAAGGATCTCGATGGCTGGTTGGCGGGCGAGCCGTACACGCAGTCGTGTCGGATGTCGAAGGACTTCGTGCCGACGGAGGATGCCGAGATCATCGCGCGGATGAAGAAGACCGGCGTGGTGATCGTCGCGAAGACGAACACGCCGGAGCTCGGGATCATCGGCGTCACCGAGAATGACCTGCACGGTCCGACGAGGAATCCGTGGAACACCGACCACACGCCCGGTGGTTCGAGTGGCGGCACGGCGGCGATCGTCGCGGCGCGCGCGGTCCCGATGGGACACGGTGGCGATGGGGGCGGCTCGATCCGCATTCCGTCGTCGGCGTGTGGCCTGTTCGGCTTGAAGCCATCGCGCGGGAGGAACCCGCTCGGCCCGACGACGAGCGAGGGCTGGGGCGGCTACGTGCAGCCCGGCGTGTTGACGCGGAGCGTGCGCGACTGCGCCGCGATGCTCGATGCGACGCAGGGGCTGGAGGTCGGGGCGATCTACGCGGCGCCTGCGAGGCAGCGGCCGTACGTCGAGGAGATCACGCGTGCCCCGCGCAAGCTGCGCATCGCGTTCTCGACGGGCACGACGCTCGGGCGTGACGTTCACCCGGATGTGCAGGACGCGGTGCGAGATGCCGCGAAGCTGTGCGCCGAGCTCGGTCACGAGGTCACCGAGGCCGCGCCGCAGCTCGATCGCGATGCCCTGGTCGCGGGGTACTTCGCGCAGATCGCCGTCGGTGCGGCGTCGAGTGTGGATGCGACGGCGAAGCTCGTCGGGCGCTCGCCGACGGCATCGGAGTTCGAGCCGACGACGTGGTTGCTCGCGACGATCGGCCGCAAGCTCCCGGCGATGGATCTCCAGCGCTCGCGCGATGCGTGCCACGCGGCGGCTCGCACGATGGGGAGGTTCTTCCTGGACTACGACCTGTTCCTCGACGGCACGCTCGCGTTCCCACCGATCAAGGTAGGCGAGCTCGCGCTGAAGCCCTACGAACGGGCGGCCCTGCGAGCGCTTCGCGTGGTGTCGCCGAAGGCCGTGCTCGACAAGATCCTCGAGACGCTGGGAGCCAACGCGCTGGCGAAGACGCCGAACACGCAGCTCGCGAATCAGACCGGCATCCCGGCGATGAGCGTGCCGTTGTTCTGGGCCGGCGGCTTGCCGATCGGCGTGCAGTTCGCGGCGCCGCTCGGTGACGAGGCCACGCTGTTCCAGCTCGCTGCGCAGCTCGAGCGCGCGCGGCCGTGGGGGAAGCAAGTGCCGCGCATCAATGCGGCCGCCTGGGCGCTGTAGTCAGTCCATCGGCTCGTCGAGAAACGGATCGAGATAGTCCGTGGTGACGGGATGGCCCTCGAAGTCCGCCTTACAAGGTCCACGCCACCGTCGGTGGGGCACGCATCACGGAGTTGCGCGTCGATCTGCCCTCGATCGGCGGCACCTGCCCACGCAGCGATGGGACGGTGGGCCCCCTGGGTCAATTGACATCGCGCACGTGGCTGGCACGATCTGCCGTCGACGGTGCGCTACTCGGCGTCGACGGCGAGGTCGAGGAACGTGTAGCGGTTGCGGATCTCTCGCGCGTGGGCGACCGCGTTGTCGTAGAGCTCGATGGGCCAACCGAGGTCGGCAGGCGACACCGGAGCACCGGCGGCGGCGAGCAGCGAGCGCATGGTGGCGGCACGCACGTGGACGGCCGCGATACGCGTGCGGATCGCATCCCACCCTGTGGCGAGCCGGGCGTTGAGCGCGGCGAGCTGATCGGCGGCGAAGCACTTGGGCGCGAATTCGGGCCAGCAGCTCTCGCCTACGACGGGACCGAAGTGCTCGATCAGCGCCGCGCGATCCCGCGTCGACGGCACCAGGCGAGGTGCGCGATCGCGATCGAGGATGCGCTCCTGGATCGCCGACATCGTCGCGGTGCACACCGCGATCTGCTCGCCGTGAAACGCGGGCGTGAGCGCCACCGGACGCATCATGTCGAGGTAGTGGCTGATCAGGTGCTCGCCCTGGCTCGCGGGGTACGAGCCGTTGCAGATCGTCATCCCGAAGCCAGAGAGTACGAGGATGCGAACGAGGCTGCGAACCGTCTCGTGATCACCTGCGAGCAGTGCCGGTGTGTTGGCGAACAACAAGCGTTCGTCGGCGGCGAGCAGGGCGTACGGCACTTCGCGATACGGCGTGTCGAGGAGCAGGTGCGAGAGCAGCCAGTCGGCTTGCGCGGTCGGCCGGCACGCGCTGTCGCCGAGGCCGGCGCGGATCAAGCGAAAGGGTGCGGCAGCGACGATCGAGAGATCGAAGTAGACGCCGAGCGGCGTGCGCGCGCGGTACGAGGTCTTGATCCCGTTGCTGGTGATCGACGCCGACACCGAGCAGTAGCCGTTCATCGACGGCGCCGTCGCGAACACGGCATACGCACACCCGTGGCGAGACGCGGCGAGCTTCGCGAGGTCGTTGATCGTGCCCGAACCGACGGCGACGACCAGGTCCGTCCCGGGCGCGAAGGCAGCTTGCAGCTTCACCGCGTCGACGTCGTCGGCGTGCGGGTGGTCGAGCACGATCGACTGCACGGTGTAGCGGGCGAGGGCGCGTTCGATGCGCTCGCCAAGCACCGCGTGCGTGGTCTGATCGGAGACGACGGCGACGGTGGTCCAGGTGCCGAGCGCGGCGATCAGATCCGCTTCGTGACCCGCGAGCGAGCTCTCGATCACGACCGCGCGCGATGCTGCGGTATGGAGCTCGCCCGTTTCGGGATCCGGATAGCGACCGGCGAGCAGCAGCTCGATGGGATCAGCGGACATCGCGCGCCCGATCGTGGGGCGATCCGACCGCCGCGAACAGGGGCGACAGGGCTGTGCCGGCCAGGGTCAGAACGTTCTGTTCAGTCGCAGGCATCGAGGACAGCTCTCAGCTGCGAGCGCAGCGACCCGACGTGCGGCGCGAACGAGCCATCGAACACCGCCGAGCCGACGGTGAAGGCATCGGCACCTGCCTCGGCGAGCGCACGGACCTGCGGCGGTCCGGCAACGCCACCCGCGACCAGCAGTGTTCCACCGTCGAGCGCACGCTTCGCTGCACGCACCAGCTCGATCGGATCGGCCTCGGTCGCGCGATATGCGAGCAGATCGACACCCGCCGCACCCAGCGAGCGCGCACGCCTGCAGTCCGCAGTGATCTGCGAGGCCGTGCCACCCAGCTTCGTCGGGTGATCGAAGGGCCTCCCCGGGAACGGCAGGTACTGCGTGGCGCTACCGGCGAGCAGCGCGAGCACGTCCTCGAACTGCGTGCCACCGAGCAGCCGATCGAAGCCGATGTCTCGCGCGAGCTTCGCGGATTGCAGCGCCGTCTCCGCCGACGTGCTGACCACCTCGAGATAGCTCGTCGCGCCCAGCGCTTTGATCGCGCGGTGGAGCTCCGCGGCAGCGGCCGGCTCGATGCCGACGTCCTTGAATCCAACATGGCGGATCCCGACGGCACGAACATCATCGAGCACGTCGAGCGCGTCGGCGATGGTGCGGTCGGACCGGGTGAGCATGAACACGAAGTCCATGTCTCCACTCTACAGGACTTGCGGAGTCAGCTGACGGGCCTCATACCTAGCTCTCCCCGCGAGGCATCAGCCCCCTCGCGACGGCTATCACCTTGGCTGCGAGTGAATGTACCGATGCGATCTGTGTGGTTCCGTCGTCTCTGCAAATACGCCCTGTAACCGGATCACCGTCGAGACCTGTGAGGTCGACTATCCCCGCCGCGAGCGCGCCCACTGGAATGTGCCGCAACCGCCGGCCACGAAAGGGAAGTGGGTGGAGGATCCCGGTGGTCACGGCACTGCCATCGTGCGCGAGGCGAACGCGTGCCCGGACTGCGTCGCGGCCCAGCCGACGAGTACCATCGCCGCAGGGAGGGCGCCTCCCGAGTCGTGACGACACGCTCGGATCGGCACACGTGTCCGGCAGGCAACTACGCGATCAGCCTGCGGTGAAGGAGATGACCGCAGAACCTATCGATCTGAGGTTCTGATCACTTCTTCTTCGCAGCTTCTTCGAGCTCGCTCTTGATCCCGCGCACCATGTACTCGAGCGCGTCGTCCTTCGCCGGCTTGAGCTGCTTCAACACCGCCGGTGCGAGCGGCAGGCTCTGCGCGTGCCACGGCGACAGCTTCGTGCCGCCGGCCTCCCAATCCTGACGGCGATACGCCGCGAGGATCGGGACGATGCCGTGCGCTTCGAGGAGCCAGCGCTCGGTGTCGGCGTTGAACGCGGAGAGCTTCGGCCCGTCGGGCATCTTGAAGCGGCTCTGCGTGGTCAGCTGCGTCGGCTGCTTCGTCGGCTTCGAGTACGAGGCCTGGATCACGCGGCCGACCCCTTGCTCGCTGCTCGCGTAGCAGTGCCGACCTTTCCACTGCACGTCACCGATCGGCGGCGGGACCGACTTCTCGATCCGCTTCTTCTCCGCCGGCTTCAGATCGCGCGTGAAGTAGACGTGGGTCTCGGCCCATTCGAAGTAGTACGCGTCGCCCGCGCCGATGAACGGAAACGGGATTCCCTCGACGGGCGCTTCCGTCGCCTTCGCCTTCGCTGCGGGTTTCTTCGCTGCGGGTTTCTTCGCTGCGGGTTTCTTCGCTGCGGGTTTCTTCGCTGCGGGTTTCTTCGCTGCGGGTTTCTTCGC
>JANNBP010000058.1:0-3404 GCA_031385555.1 Deltaproteobacteria bacterium
TAGGTCAACTCCTGCCGCTTGGTCACCACACCGCTCGCGTCGAGCGTCTCGGTCTTGGTCAGCAGCCCATCGTCCGAGTACGTGTACTCCTGCCGGTCGCCGCTGGTGGCCGCGTTGCAGTCGTCGCGCCGCTTGGTCTTCGCGAGCCGGCCACGGGTGTCGTACTCGTAGATCAGGCACGAGCCGTCCGGTCGGGTCAGCTTGGTCAGCCGCAGCGCGGAGTCGCGGAGGTAACCGGTGACCAGATCGGCGGCGTTCACCGTGCAGTCGGTCTGTCCCGCCATCTGCTCGCGTCGCTGCGTGAGGTAGCCTCGCGCGGTGTCGAAGGTCTGGCACGAGACCGTGCCGTCGATGTCGACGATCGAGGTCGCGTTGCCCCAGAAGTCGAACCCGAGCGACGACTGCGTCAGGAAGCTCGAACCATCCTTCTGCCGCTTGAAGTTCTGCAAGAAGCCATCGGTGATCGGATCGGTGGTCGACCAGTATTCGAACTGCGTCAGATCCGTCGAGCCCGCGAGCGGCCCGTCGATCTGCACGAGCCGGCCCTTGTTGTCGTAGTCGTAGTTGGTGGTGTACGTGTACGTCGTCGCGGTCGGATAGCTCGCCGTCGAATAGGTTCGCCCGCTCTCGGTCACCGTGTCGAGCTTGCCATCTAGCGTGTACGTGTTCGTCGTGGTCGCACAGGTTCCAGCGCTGGATGTACAGGTGTCGCCGCCGGGGATCGAGCTCTGACGCCGCGTCGTCGCGATGCGCCCCGGGAACCCAGAATCGTACGTCAAGAACATCGTGCGTTGCGCTCCGGTTCCGTCGGGGGCCGTTGCACCGTAGCTGACCAGCAACGGCAACCCATTCGCATTGAATGTCCTGACCGTGTAGTAGCTGCTCGGATCCGTAGGCGTCTTCTCGGCGAGCAGATCGAGCTTTCCCGCGGTCGTGTCCCAGACGTGCTCGATCGCGTCGAGGCAGGCACCGTCGCACTGCTCGCCGTTGCCGGCAAACGACGACACCGTCGTGATCACGTCTTCGGAGGGCGACGCGATCGTCAGGCAGCGCGCCCCGCGGAAGCACTGACCGGTCGTCCCCGTGCCGGTCTTGCCGCCACACAAGTTGCCGGTGCCGCAGTCCGCGTCCGTGTTACAGCTCGTCGTGCTCGCCTTGTGGAAGTAGAGGACGGTCTGCCCCGAGCAGTTGGCGCGCGACGAGGCGAACTCCCAACCGACCACGCCGCGCGGGGTGTCGACCCGAACGATCTTGCCGGCCGTGGTGCCGTCATAGACGAAGCTGACGACGGTGTTGCTGTTGCCGTCCTGGATCGAGGTCAGGAAGTTCGAGGTGTAGACGTTGCTTTGCGCGAGCTGTCCTCCGATGGTCACACTCGTGAGGGTGCCGCTCGTGTATCCGTACGTCGTGGTGTGCTTGGTGACCCAGGATCCGGTGTTGTGCTGGAACCACACGGACGTCAGCAGTCCGCTCGTGTAGCCGAAGCTCAGCCGGCGCTTGGTCGTCGCATCGGTCACCGTCGAGAGTTGACCACCGCTATATGCGAGCAGGGTCTTGTTCGGCGTGGCCAGCGAATCCCACAGCTCGGTCAGCCGGCCTCCGCTGTCGTAGACCAGCACCTCGCCCGTCAGCGTCTTCAGCTGGTAGTCGTTCGGCGCCGCGATCCGGTGCCTGAGCCACTGGTAGTGGTAGCCCGGCTGCTTGATCCTGAACTCCTCCCAGAGGCCGTCGGGCGATGGATTCGCATACTCGAACATCACGTCCTGGCCTCGGGGCAGGTGGACGACGACCTGATCTGGGTTCGGCACCGTGTTGCGGTCGAGCCACGTCGCGTACGAGTGCCCCCAATGCTCGCCGAGCGCCTTGCGATACGCCGGTGCGGCTCCTCCTGGCTCGAACTTCGACATGTAGAATCGGCGAAATAACAGGGGCACGCCGGAGGGCGAGCTCGGGGCGACGTCTGGCGGCAGGGAGTAGTGGAGCCCGCCTTGCTTCGGAGCGATGTAGCCCGTAGTCTCGCAAGACAACGGGTTCTCGCACTGCGTGACGAGGCCCGCGTAGCACCCCTCATCGACCAGGTTATTGGAGTCGTCATCGACTCCATTTCCGCATACTTCGGCGGCCTCAGCCCCGACGGCGTCCGCGGTGATCGCCAAGACGATGATCGTTCGCAGCAACATCACACGCCCTCCCGGAAGAAGCTGTCGAGCACAGCGTCGAAGCCCTCGCGATCGATCTCGCGGGATGTCACGAGCACGTTGATCAGCGCAGTGCCGTCGACAAACGTGGCGTGGATCCGACGATAGCGAAGACTCGATCCCGGAGGAGTGAAGCTGCCCTCGGTGCGCACCCCACGAAAGCCGTGGCGCGTGGTGAACGAGATCGGAGCGGAGAACGATGCGTCCGGCAGCGCGCGCTGAGCATCTCGCATCAAGTGCTGGAGTTGCGCTGGCGTCGCCTTCGCCATCGCCGGCCGATCGCTGCGGACGACCGTCAGCGACTCCTTGCGCTCGTTGTCCGCCGGCGACCATTCGAACATCTGGCGCTGCGGGCTCGAGACATCGCGGCTCGTCCATCCACTCGGGGTTCCGAAAGCGAGTCCGCCGATCGAAGCCTTGTCGAGCGAGGGGCCCGAGCTCGCGCAGCCGAGTGCGAACGTCAGGAAGATCATCCCGCACCTCACGGGAACACCCCAATGGTCGCGAGTGGTTCGTCAACGCCGAGTTGAAGCGCGGCCCGCTCGGCCATCGCCTGCTCGGAGAGCGCTGCCGATGCCGCGGCGTACCCGCTCTGGATCTGCATCTGGTCTTCGTTCAACCCGCGATCCGCGGCGACCTTCTCTTCGCGTGTGAGCTGTTCGTACGTCCACGCCGCGCGAGGCCCGCCGTAGTCATATGGTGTGAACGGTTGATGTTGCGGACCGTCGGAACCGGGCAGCGGCTCGATCGGCGAGCCAACCACCGGCTCGTCCGTCGAGGTCGGCTCGGCTACTTCGCCGTCACCGCGTGACGACGCGGTCGCGAAGACGATCGCAGCCACGACACAGAGCGCAAGCATCAAGTAACGCATCCATCCCTCCAGACGATTGACCTCGCGTCGCCAACGACCACGAGCTTCGAGACAAACAGGCGCACGTGACGCGAACGCCGCGTCCCGAGCATCACCTTCGTGGATTCAAACGATGGGTCCACATCACGGCCGCACCCGTGCGACTCGCTCGATTCACCTGCTACCTGCACCAACAGCTGGTCGCCCCGACCGTTCATCGCGCACGACGCGATACTTCGTTCTACCCAGATTTCGAATCAAAAAAAAAGGGATTCCTGCGAATTCTTCAGCGCCGTCTGGATAGCCAGGTGGCAACGCCGACGCGTTCCGCCAGCTGTCGCGCGCGCTCAAGCTCC
>JANNBP010000061.1:0-3951 GCA_031385555.1 Deltaproteobacteria bacterium
GCGAGATCGAGACCAAGGCCGCGAAGCTGCGCGACCCCGAGCTCCGCAAGCACTTCCTCGCCTCTCGCCAGCGCGGCGTCTAGCGGATCAGCTTCCGTCGCCTGCGGCTTCGATTCGGAGAGCCGATCCACGAGACGGCGAACTTGGAGAGAGATCGATCACTTGCTGACTTGTCGATACCGACAGGGCGAACGTCCTCGACGGAGAATCGACGCGGGAATGAGTTAGCGGTTCGGCTCTCCTAGCTCCCCGACAGTCGCTGGAACTCGGTCCACAGCTGCGTCATTGACTTGCGAGGCTGACCGTAGGGGCTGCCCGGCAGCGACGCCCACTCGCGGTTGATCTTCCGGATCGCGCTCTCGAACTCCGCGCGCGTGTCGATGCTGTCGACGTTGGACACACCGCGACCTCGGATCAGCTTGAGCGCGGCCTGGTCCTGGCTCGCCGGCGTGAAGTCCGGCAGGCTGCCGCGGATCCCGTTCCACGTCTTCGACAAGATCTGGTAGCGACCGGCCGCGGTCGAGCAGTAGCTGCCCGCGCAGACGCGCAGCCGCGGGTGATCCGCGAACGACGAGAACCGGCGATACGCGAACGTGTAGTCGTAGTGCGCGTGGGTTCCCTCGGCGAGCGCGATCGAGCCGAGGAACGCACACGCGTTGACGCTCAGCTCACCCTGCGGATCGCAGGGTGCGGTGCGCTCGAGCCCATCGGCCTTGCCCTCGTCGAACGCGTCGCCCTCGTCGACGTAGACGGTGTCGTCGTAGTCATCGTCGACTGCCTCGGGTGCCGTGACGCATGCGGCCAGCAGCTGGCCGCCAAAGACAAGCGAAGCAAGGAGTTGCGTGGGCTTCATGGCTCACCTCCGTGCAGCCGAGAGACCAGAAAAACTCCGCTCGATTCGCGGCCAACTCGGCGATGACACAGGTGGCGACACCACTAGCCGGCGAGGAGATTGCCCCGCAGTGTCGCTCGCGAGGTTGCACTCGATCCCCCGCGGTGGTTCGTGGGTACGCGCTCCGAAGCACACCGCGCGAACGCGCACTCTTGCATCGCGGAGACCGCGGATTCAGCGTTCGTCAGCGGGCGCAGCACGTGCACCGCCCGGCCCGCATGAGCAATCCCTCCTAGTGGAACGACGAGCACGAGAGCACGTGGGGCCGCATCAAGGCCGCACTCAAGCGCGATTGGGAGCAGACCAAGGCCGACGTCTCGTCGCGTGGTCACGATCTCGATCAAAGCGTCGGCGATACCGTGCAGCAGGCCGCCGGCAAGCAGCCGATCCCGCCGGGCAACCAGCCGAACCCGAAGCCGAACCCGAACCCGAAGGAAGAAGAGTCGTGGGACGACGTCGAGCCCGAGTATCGCTACGGTGCAGGCGCTCGCCAGCAACACGGCAAGCAGGGCTGGGAGAACGTGCAGGCGAAGATGTCCGAGGAGTGGAACGACCTCAAGAGCGGCCGCACGTGGGACGAGGTCAAAGGCCGTGTTCGACGTGGCTGGGACCACGACGAGACCGGCAAGAAGTAGCCGCACTCAACGGCGCCGTTTGGGTGGAACGTTGCCGCGCGGCAGCGCGACCTGTGCAGCGACGGGCTCGAGTGGCTCGCCGGCCGCGAGGGTCGCCGAGACCTGCTCGAAGGTCGCGCGATCCGCGGCACGTTGCGCGGGCGTGCGTTTGCGGACCGCGGCGAGTGGGATCGACATCCGCTGGTTGCCCTTCAACCTCTCGGTCTGACGCGCGAGGAACGCCCAGTAGAGTGGCGTGATCGGGCAGGTCGACTTCGGATCGAACCGACAGCCTTTGCAGTAGTCGCTCATCCGGTCGATGTAAGCGGAGCCGGCGATATACGGCTTGGTGGTCATCACGTCCCCGGCACCGAAGCTGGCCATCGCGAGCACGTTCGGCTCGACGACCCAGTCGAACGCGTCGATGTACGCCACCCAGAACCAATCGGTGAGCTCGCGCGGCGAGCAGTCGAGCAGCGTGGCGAGGTTGCCGAGCACCATCAGCCGCGTGATGTGATGCGACCACCCCTCGCGCCAGACGTCGGCGACGACGTGGTCGAGGCACGAGAGTCCCGACGGAGCGCCCCAATAGGCGGGTGGCAGGGGACGCTCGGCGCCGAGCGCCGAGGGTGAGGCGGTCGGAGAGGCCAGGCCCGGGACCTGCCGGAAGCCATCGGTCTCGCGGTGAACGTGACGCACGAACTCTCGCCAGCCGAGGATCTGGCGGACGAAGCCCTCGCGCGAGGGCAGCGGAAGATCGGCGGCGAGGACGTCGGAGATCACGCGACGCGGGAGCAGCCGGTGGAGGTTGATCAGCGGCGAGAGCCTCGTGTGGAACAAGCCCGTCGAGCGCGTGCTCATAGCGTCCTCGTACGGACCGAACGTCGGCAAGCAGCTCGCGAGGGCCCACTCCCACAGGAGCTCCGCGTCGGCGTGCGTCGTGGGCAGCGTGGAGAGGTCGAGCGTGCCGGGATGGCTCGCGAACACGCGCTCGATCAGCTCGCCGACTTCGCGCGTCACGTCGTCGGGAACGAACCGCGGTGGAACCGGTACCGGCGGATCGCCGCGCCACGGTCGACGATTCTCGCCGTCGAAGCTGAACCGCCCGCCGATCGGCTTGCCGCGTTCCATCAAGGTGTCGGTGTCTCGCCGAACCTGGCGGTAGAACGCATCCATTCGCCACGGCGGCCCCTTCGGTGCCGCAGTGTGAAACTGGGCGGGCGTCGTCAACCACCCTTCGTGATCGCGGCGGATCATGCGATCGGGCTGGAGCGTCGCGAGCTCGACGCGCAGCTCCCGTTCCGCGGGCTCGCACACGGTCACCGGCCCCACCTCGGCCGCGAGATCGCCGACCGCACCGGCGTAGCCGCGGACATCCGCGACCACGTGGCGGATCGCGACGCCGCGGGCAGCCTGCTCGAGCGCGAACTGCCGGAGGTTCGCGAGCACGAGCGCGAGCTTCTGGCGGTGATACGGGCGGCGCGCGGCCTTGCCCGGGTTCTCGACCAGCAAGATGCCGAGCTCCTCGGGCGGACGTTCGGCCAGCAGGCCGATGCCGTCGTTCAGCTGATCGTACGGAACGAACATCCACGTTCGCTCGCGGTCGCCCGGTCCACAGCGACGCTCGCCGAGCGCGCGCTGGAAGGCGGAGCGAGGCATGAGCACATCGGATGTCGACCGCCCGTCCACGGTTACCGTTGGTGCCCCGATTGCTCGGCGCGGGTCAGGGCTATACTGACTCGGTGTCGTCTCGCGAGATCACGACCTCGACCCTCCGCGCGTATCTCACACGCCCATGGAAGGATGCTCGCGCGGACAAGCGAGCCTACTGGCGCACGCGGTTGTCTCGCGGAGGGTTGAGCGAGGCACTTCGCGTCACCGATCAGCTTCGCGCGTGGACCCATGCGACGAATCCAGCCTCGCCCTCGCAAGAAGACCGTGAAGAAGACCTCGCAACGCAGCGCCGCGTCGCAGAGACCTTCGCCCGCGCGGCGCAAGCCACCGCCAAGACTCGCCCCCGCGCTGCACGAAGTCGCACTCGGCGCCTTCGCTAAGCTCGCCACTTCCGATGCGGGACCGGGATCAAAAACGGACAACCGCCACCGGCGATGTCCGGCGAGCCGGCCTCGCGCTGACGCAGCTCGGCTGGCTCGCGGGCTATCCCGACGAGTCGGGGTGGCGCCGCCTCGAGGATGACGTGGTCGTGCCGCTCGAGGGCGCGATGGTCGCGAAGGCGCGGCGCGCGGCGCGGACGGTGATGCGCGAGCACCCGGGCGGCCTGGCGAAGCTGGTCGACGTCGAGCGGTGGTGGGCGATCGTCGACGCGAAGCTGGCGTGGATGAGCGCGGCGATCACGGGCAAGGCCGGCGCCTTCGATCCCCTGCCCTTGTTGCCGGTGCGGCTCGCGACCACGGTGCGAGGCCTGTTGCCGACGAGGATCGGCAT
>JANNBP010000065.1:0-3662 GCA_031385555.1 Deltaproteobacteria bacterium
GCTGCGCGTGTGGCGAGCGAGGGATCGCCGCCGAGGAGCGGCAGCGCACCGCGGACGTCCCACAGGCGCATCGTCAGCAGGCGCGCCGAGCCGCGATCGATCGCGGCACCGAGGGCGGCCGCGCGATGCTGGGCACCGGTCTGATCGCCGAGTGCGAGCGCGCCGGCAAGTGCCGCGACGGCGGCGGGGCGACCGCAGCTATCGGGGTCGCAGCCCGGCGCACCGCCGAGCTCGGCGACGAGTAGCGCGTGGAGCTGCCTAGGATCGTACGCGTCCAGCACGATGCGCTCGAGCTTCTCGCGCGCGACGTCCTCGCGACCCGCGGCGCGATGGAACGCACCCTCGAGCAGCGAGCCCGCTGCATGGCGGGCCGCGCACACGGTCTCGGGCTTGCCGCGCTTGCGACTCCGCTCGCGCATGCCGGGGCGATGGGCGAGGTCGTCGACCATACCGAGCGCTTCGGTCGTGCGACCGAGGGCATGCAGGATCAGCGCACGCGCGACGCCACTGTTCTTGCGCGCGGTCTCGACGGTGACGAGCGCTTCGTCGAGCCGACCGAGCGCGAGCAGCGCGTGGCCCTGCTCCTCGACATCCACCCACTCGGCGAACATCGCCGCACCGCGCTTCCACACCGCGAGCGCCTCCTCGTGGCGACCGAGTTCGTAGAGCACCTCGCCGAGCTCGTAGAGCGGGCTCTTGAGATCGTTCGGGCCGACCAGCTCCGCGGCGCGCTCGAGACACGTGCGCGCACGTTCGAGATCGCCGCGCTGCCAGCGCAGCCGGCCCTCGGACCACCAGCCCTGGAGCTTCGCGTTGCGTGCACCGCGGAGGCGCCCCTTGGCCAGCGTCGCGATCGCGCTGTCGTAGCGCCGCATCTGCCACAGCGTGTGCCCGAGCTCGACGTGCGCGAGCCCGGCGGTAGGGTCGTCGTCGTCCTCGTACTGCGCGGCCTTGACCGCGAGCGAGAGCGCCTCCAGGGCATCGTCGTCGCGCCCGAGCTCCCGCAGTGCACGACCGTGGAAGCGATGCCCCCACGCGTCGTCGGAGTCGTGCGCGATCACGCGGACGCACAGCTCGCGCGCCGCTTCCCAGTTGCCGAGCGCGTCGAGCGCCTCGATCTTCCCCTTGAAGGTATCCAGCGAGTCGTACTCGACCTTGTTCCGGAACAACCGGATCGCGGTATCGAGCGGCGCGATCGCTTCGTCGGGCCAGCCGGCGCGGACCAGCGATCCGGCGAGCTCCTTCCAGCATCCGAAGTGATCCTCTGCTCGACCCGAGAACTGCAAGTGGTGCTCGATCTCGGCGATGCCCTCGGCGGGGCGATCGACCTTGTTCAGCAGGATGCCGAGGTTGGACGACTCGCTGCCGTCGTCTTCTTCGTCGGGCCACTGCGCCGACGTGAACAACCGGACGCGCGCGAACGCGCTCGCGTTCTGTTTGAACCAGGTCTCGGACTCGTCGTCGTCGTGGATCTCGTAGGCCGAGAAGCCGAGCGTGTCGAGCACCGAGAGCAGTGGGCTGCCGAGGAGCGCGCGCAGCAGATCCCACGAGAAGCCGAGCGGCCCGAACACGCCGAGGTGGCGTAGCTTCGGGAACACCTCGCGCTGCAGCATCGGCTTGAACGCATCGGCGGTGATCCGATCGTCCATGCCGTGCAGCACGAGCCGCTCGAGCTCCGGCGACAGCGACTCGAAGGCCAGCGCCAGCAGTTTCGTCGACTTGGTCTCGCGAGCTGCGAGCTCGACATCGACGAGCCCACGCAGCGCCGGCGCCGCCGACCGCGGCTTGGTGGTCAGCACGCCCAACCCGGTGAGCCTCGGCAGGGCGGTCCGCAGCTGCGTGATGTGCTCGCCGCGAATGCCGCCGTCACCGATGCCGAGCCAGCGGATCGGCCGTCCCTCGACGAGCGCGGGCAGCAGTCCGAGCTGGCGCTCCGCGCTCCAGTCGGCGCTCCAGATGCCGCGCAGGTCGAGCCCGCGGACCGCGATCAGCTCGCGCTCCTCGAGCAACTCGCGCAGCTTCGCGCGAGGAAACCTCGAGGCCTCGCCGCGGCTATCGATGTCGACGTGGGTGACGAACCCGAGGCTCCAGGTCAACCGCACCACGTACTCGGCATCGAGCCGCTTGCGGAGCCGCTCCGACGCCGCGCGCTCGGCCGCCCGGACCTTCTTCGCCGCGTCGGCATCCCCCGCAGCCGCCAGGAACGACAGGGCGATGTGCTCGCCACGCGCATCGCCGATCTCCTGGAGCGCATCGGCATAGACCCGGCGGAGCTCGAGGTCGTCTGGCTCGGCCGAGATCGCTGCTTCGAGCTCTGGGGCGGTCGGCACCGACCGATGTTCCGCGAAACGCTACTTCTTCACCAGCGGATCGAGCTGGACTCTCGGGTCCTTGCGATCGAACAGCACCACGCGTGCGCCGATCTTCGCGAGCACCTCGTCGGTCTGCGAGTCGTACCTCGCGCCGAGCACGAGCGAGATCGGGTGATCGTTGACCGCGACGAAGATGCGCTCGAGCGTCGCCTCGGCACGGAGCTCGGGGCTCCACCCCTGCCCCTTGCTGTGCCACGCCGAGCCGGTCTCGAGTTCGAAGTTCACCGCCGAGCGCCCCGTCGCGGACTCGAGGTGGACGTTCGCGAGCAGCGTCGTGAACGCCGACACCGAGTGCTGCGTCAGGGTCATCGCATCGCGATCCGCGTCGATATCCCACCGCGCCGACGGACCGAAGGCGATCCGCCGACGAAAGCTTCGCGTCCGCGACAGATCGAACAGCGCCGCGGTCCGGACCACGCCGAGCTTCACCGCGGTCGTCCCCGGGATCCACTCGACCCTGCCCGCCTCGGCGAACCCGCCGATATCGAACGGCAGGAACACCTTCTTCGGCGTGCCGAGCGGGATCACGATGTGACCGTCGCGCGCGTGGCGCAGGTACCGCCCGCGATACAACACACCGGTGAAGCGATCCTCGAACGTCGCGTGCGTGACGTCGATCATCTGATGCTCGAGCTTCCAGATCAGATCGGGCTCGTCGTCGAAGGTCACCACGTGGCGCAGCGCGAGGCTGCCTCCGAACCCGTCGGTCCCAGCGGTCACGCTCAGCCGATTGCCGAGATCGAAGCACGTCGCGAACCGACCACCGTTGCCGGTGATGCCGGTGCACGACTCGGCCTCTGCAGTCGAGGAAGCGGCCAGCCCGATCAAGGCCACGAGCGACGCGAGGACGCTACGCATGCGCCTGTGCTTCGATCGGTGGCGAGGTCGCGCCGATGCGCTGACCGCGGACCGACCGCACGGCAGGATCGTTCGAAGGCACGTTGTTCGTTTGCGTTCGGGTTGCGCGCTACTTCAAGGTGCCCGCGGGGTGCGCTGCGGGATCACGCGGCGGAGCCCACAAGCTGAACCGCAGGCCAAGGTCGGCGACGAAGGCCCACTGATCGGGCACGCCGAAGATGTCGTCGCGCTTCTCTCCACCGGCGGCGACCTTGAACGACAGCGGCTGATCGTTGATCGCGAGGATGATCGCCTCGTACGACAGCTTCGCCTTGAGACGATTCGCGAAGTGCTTGCCGCTCTGGAACGGCGTGAAGTAGCGAGGTGCCTCGTGGGTGAACTCGAACTTGATGTTGTGGAAACCCTCGTCGTCGAGCACGGCGTCGATCTCGA
>JANNBP010000078.1:0-2491 GCA_031385555.1 Deltaproteobacteria bacterium
TCGACCATCATCTTCTTGATGCGCGGGATGTCCGTGTTCATGAAGAAGCTCTTGATGCGATCATCGGCGCCGGTTCGCGCGACGAAGTCGTCGACGACGGCGGTGATCGCCGGCGTCCCGCCGAGGCGCTCGAACAGCGAGCGCGTGTCGGTGGGTGCAGCGGGCTTGGTGGTCTTGCCACCACACGCGAACAGGACCAGGCAAAGCAAACCGGTTCGAAGCATGAGGCCTTGGATGGTGCCGCGACCGGCTCGTTACATCAATCGCTTGGAGCTGTAAGCCCTACTTCGATCGATCATCCAACTCCGACCGCAGGTCGACAACGGAGCCAACGGTCGCGCGACGTTGTCAGATGGACACATCGAAGGCGGCGAGGTGGAGGCTGCGCGCGGCTCAATTCCCGCTGATCAGCTTCAGCAGGTCCTTGGTCGTCAGCTTCGAGCCCGCACCGGTGCCAGCGAGGATGTTGGCGACCAGTGCACGCTTGTCCTTGTGGAGCGCGAGGATCTGGTCCTCGATGGTCTCGCGCGCGAGCAAGCGATAGACGGTGACCGGCTTGGTCTGGCCGATCCGGTGCGCGCGATCGGTGGCCTGATCCTCGACGGCGGGGTTCCACCACGGATCGAGGTGCAGCACGTAGTCGGCGCCGGTCAGGTTGATGCCCTGGCCACCCGCCTTGAGCGAGATCAGGAAGGCGTCGCCGTGGCCACCCTGGAACTTCGCGACCAGCTGCTTGCGGTCCAAGGCGGCGGTGGAGCCATCGAGGTAGAGCAGCGAGAAGCCAGCCTCGGTGAGCGCCTGCTTGACGAGCGCGAGGTGCGACGTGAACTGGCTGAACACCAGCGTGCGATGGCCGCCTTCCTTGAGATCCGTGAGCAGCTCGACGGCGCGCGCGAGCTTGGAGGAGGGCAGGGACGACTGCGGGTCGTAGAGCTTGGGGTGACAGGCGAGCAACCGCAGGCGGGTGATCGCGGCGAGCACCTGGAAGCGACGGCGCTCGTCGCGGACGCCTTCCCCCTTCGCGGACAGCTCGGCGAGCGCGGCGATCCGCGCGTCCTCGTAGAGCGCGCGTTCCTCGTCGGACAGCGTGATGCCGACCTCGATCTCGGTGCGCGCCGGCAGCTCGCGGGCGACCTCACCCTTGGTACGACGCAGCAAGAAGGGAGACAGCACGCGCGACAGGGACGCTTGCGCGGTTTCGTCCTTGTGGCGCTCGATCGGGATCGCGAAGCGCTCGCGGAACTGATCCCAGCTCCCGAACAGCCCGGGAAACACGATCGCGAACAGCGACCACAGCTCGCCGAGGTGGTTCTCGAACGGCGTGCCCGACAGCGCGATGCGGAAGTCCGCTTGCAGCGCTCGTGCGGCACGCGCGCGTTGCGTCGTGTGGTTCTTGAGTGCCTGCGCCTCGTCGAACACGCAGGTCGTGAACGTGACCGCGGCGAGCTTGTCGATGTCGCGCACGAGCACGCCATAGCTCGCGATCACGACGTCCTTCGGGCCGAGCCCGATCAGCTTGTTGGTGCGATCGGACTCGGTGAACAGGATCGGACGCAACGTGGGAGCGAACCGCGTGAGCTCGTCGACCCAGTTGTGGATCACCGACGTCGGAGCGAGAACGAGGGCTGGGCCATCCTTTGCTCGATCGAGCAGCACCGCGATCGCCTGCACCGTCTTGCCGAGACCCATGTCGTCGGCGAGGCACGCACCGGCGCCCCACGCGGCGACGCGCGTCAGCCACGCGTGACCCTCGATCTGGTAGTCGCGCAGCGTGGCCTTCAGCGTCTTCGGTGGTTTCGGCTTGAGCTTGTGCGATGCGGTCAGGGCCGTGGCGAGCTGGCTCCACGCCGCGGCGCTATCGACCTTCGCACCCGCCAGCTCGAGCGCCTGGATCGCGGGCACCGCCCCCGGCGAGAGCTCGATCTGTCCCGAACCCTTGATCTCGAACGTCTGGTCGGCGACCGCGACGAGCTTCTGGCGCAGCTGATCCGACAGCTCGACCCAGCGGTTCGCGTCGACCCGGACGTACTTCTGCTGGCGGCGCACCGCATCGAGCAAGATCGCGAGCTCGATCCGCCCGGACTCGATCTTCACGTCACCCGAGATCTGGAACCAATCCTTCTTGCGTTCGACCCGGACGCGCAGCTTGTCGGCGGACACCGTGCCACCGACGTGCGGCTTGATGTCCACCCACTCGGCCTCGAGCCCGGGTGGTGGATCCTGCACGGCGGCGACAGCAGCGAGCGCCTCGTCGGCGCCGACGATGGAGAAGCAGAACGGCGGGCCTTCTTCCGCGGTGAAGATCGGCAGCAGGCCCCAGATCGCGCGTGCCCACTCCGGCTCGTTCGTCAGATCGCGGCGCACGTAGCCGCGATTCAGCCCCTCGATCACCAGCACGTCCTTCGGCCCACAGCCGGGCGGGAACAGCGGCGTGTTCGGCGCGGCGCGGGTGAACAGCTCGATCTCGAGGCCCTCGGGCGCGAGCCGCAGC
>JANNBP010000127.1:0-4044 GCA_031385555.1 Deltaproteobacteria bacterium
ATCGTCGCCGGCTTCCAGGGCGTGTCGTACAAGCGCGAGATCACCACGCTCGGTCGCGGCGGCTCGGACACCACCGCGGTCGCGCTCGCCGGTGCCTTGCGTGCCGACTACTGCGAGATCTGCTCCGACGTCGACGGCATCTACACGGCGGATCCGCGCGTCGTCGATGCCGCGCAGCTCCTGCACTCGATCTCGCACGACGAGATGCTCGAGCTCGCCGCGCAGGGCGCGAAGGTGCTGCACGACGCGTCGGTCGAGTTCGCGCGTCGATCGGGCATCGCGCTCTACGCACGCGCCACCAACAAGGACGGCGGGGGCACGCGCGTCGACTTCACGCCGGAGCGCGATCGCCAGGTCGCCGCGGTGACCGGCCAGAACAACTTGATCCGCATGCGGGTCTCCGGCGGTGCGGCCGTCGAGCACTGCCTGCAGATCCTCGAGACCGCTTCGATCCCGCTCACCCACCTCGACCTCGAGGGCAAGGAGCTCCGCGTGTGGTTCACCATCGCGGACGTTCCGGACTGGGCGGAGGTCCGCAAGCGCCTCGATAACGTGCTCGCCGATCAGGTCGAGTTCGGTGAAGAGGGTGCGGTGACGATCGTCGGTCACGGTATCGGCTCGAACCCGGGCGTGATCAACAAGGCGCGCCAGTCCGCGTTCGGTGCAGGCGTGCCGCTCAACGCCGTGAGCGTGTCGCCGCTGCGCGTCACGCTGTGGTGCGATCGCCAGCATGTCGATGGCCTGACCAAGGCCCTCCACAAGACCTTCGTCGAGTGACCTCTCCTCTCGCTCGCTTCATTCCGCACCTCGGACGGCTCGGTCGCGCCACGCGATGGAGACGTGGACGCGGTCAGCGCCCTCGCGTCTGGGCACATCGCGGTGCCTCTGCGCATGCCCCGGAGAACACGATGCGTGCCTTCGAGCTGGCCGAGGCCGCGGGGAGCGACGGGTTGGAATTCGATCTGCGCCTCGACGGCGAAGGCAACGTGGTCGTGTTTCACGATGCCGAGCTCGAGCGCCTGTGCGGTCGCCCCGGCAAGCTCGCCGAGCTGTCCGCCACCGAGCGCAAGGAATTGCGGGTGCGCGGCGAGTCGATTCCACTGTTCTCCGAGGTGCTCGACGCCTTCGACCTCGAGCTCGACATCGAGATCAAGTCGGACCGGATCGGGCGCAATGACGAGCTCGTCGCGGCGGTCGCGAAGCAGCTCGGCGATTCCCGGTCACGACTCGATCGGATGATGGTGTCGTCGTTCGATCCGTCGGTGCTGCTCCAGCTCCATCACCGCGTCCCCGATCTCGCACTCGCGTACATCTTCGGCGACGAGCAGACGTGGGCCGCCCGCAGCGGCTGGGTAGGGCGCGCGATCGGCGTCAGCCTCGTGCATCCGCAGCACACGCTGTGCACGCCCGCGAAGGTCAAGGAGTGGCACACCGCCGGGATGCCGATCAACGCATGGACCGTCGACGACCCCGCCGAGCTGAAGCGGCTTGCCGCGATCGGGGTCGACGGAGTGTTCTCGAACGATCCGGCGGCTGCGGTGGCCGTGCTCACGGAGAATTGATGGGCTCCGAGTCGCTGCCGTGATCGATCTCGGCGGGTTGCTCGCCGAGATCTACGCGAATCCCGACGACGACGGGGCGCGTGCAGTGTACGCCGACGCGCTGCTCGAGCGCGGCGACGTCCGCGGCGAGTTGATCTTGGCGCAGTTGCGGGGCTCGCGTGCGGTGGGGCTGATCGACCAGCACGGCAGCGCGTGGTTGGGGCCGCTCGCCGCGATCACGCTCCGGGTCGAGTTCGAGCGTGGCTTCCCGGCGCGACTCGCGATCGATTGCACGCGCGCCGACACGCTGACGCGCGTCGCGATGGATCCGAGGTGGTCGACCATCCAGCTCGTCGAGCTTGGCGGGCACGTCCGCGTGGACGACCGCGATCTCGAGCCGTCCGAGGACCCGCCTGGGCTAAGTCGTTACGCGGCGGCCGAGGCGAGGAACCGCCGCCTCGAACGAACACGCCGGCGACTGCTCGAGCAGCACCAGACCGCCGCGATCGTCACGCTCGCGACCGCACCTGGCGCGGCGCGCAGGGAATTCCGGCCGAGCCTCACGCAGCTTGCCGAGCGCGAGGCGCGACGGAACGTACGCAAGTAACCAGACTCACTCGAGCACGGGGACGCTCGGCCGCACGTTCTCGCCGGACGGTTCCGGCGGTTCCGGCGGTTCCGATGGCTCCTTCGATTGGACGATGATGATCATGCGGTGCTCGCCGCGAAGCACCTCGAGCTTCAATGTCCTCGCGTCGGAGTCGATCCTGTCGGCCACCTCGCGCAGCTCCTTCTCCGACGTGGTGGGATGGCCATCGATCGCCACGATCACGTCACCATTCGACAAGCCGACCGCGTCGACCAACGAGCCCGGGGTCATCGCGTAGGCCTTCAGTCCGATCGCCTTGCCTCCGTCGTTCATCGGCACCAGTCGCACGGCCTTGCCAGCCTTGAGCTCGTCGACGAGTGGCTCGATCGCATCCTCGGGAACCTCGACGTGGCCATCGGCCATCCGGCTGATCTGGCGGAGCACGTCGAGATCGACGTGCGCCGCACGCACTCGAAATGCGTTCGCGATCTCGCGGTTGATGTCGTGGCCCGTGCGCTCGACCTGGCGCCGCGCCTCGGCGGCGAGCCGCTCACCGAGCTTCACTCCCTCTCGCTCGAGGCTGCGCTCGGCCGCGAGTCGCTGGTCTCGTGCGTGGTCGGCGGCGGGTTGGCGCTCGCCGCGCGTCAGCGCGAGCACGACGACGCTCGTACTCAGCGCGGCACCGGCCACGGCCGCAGCCCAGACGTAGAGCTTCTTGCGATCCGGACGCAGCGCGGCGATCAGCGCCGTCATGCTCGGCCACCGCTTCGCGGGATCCGGATCGAGCCCGCGCTTGAGCACGCCACGCAGCCGCATCGGGATGTCGGCTGCGCCGAGCTTGTCGGGCCCGGCCGTCACCGCCCTGCGCAGCGCCTCGATCGTCTCGCCGCGGTAGGGCCGCTTCCCGGCGAGCGCTTCCCACAGCGCGACGCAGAACGCGAACTGATCGGTGGCCGGCGCGATCGTGCCGCCGTTCCACTGCTCGGGTGCCATGTACGCCGGCGTGCCGACCCACGAGCCCGTCGCGGTCAGCGCGGTGTGCGCCTCCCGCGGGATGTCCGCGATCGCGACCTGGGTGTCGAGCCCGGTCGCGAGCCCGAAATCTCCGACGACGATGCGCCCCGACGTGCTGCGCAGCACGTTGTGCGGCTTGAAGTCGCGATGAATGATCCCGGCCTCGTGCGCGGCCGCCAGGCCACGTCCCGCGGCGATGAACGCGTCGAGGATCTCGCGCGTCGGGCGGCGCTCTGCGCGTAGCCAGTCCGACAGCGAGCCGCCGTCGATCAGCTCCATCGTCACGAAGTCGCGGCCGGCCTCGCTGCCGATCTCGTAGATCGTGATGATGTTCGGATGCGTCAGCCGCGCCATCGCGCGCGCTTCACGCAGCAGGCGCGAGCGCGCCTCGTCGCTGGTGGCGCGAAGGATCAGCTTGATCGCGACGCGCCGCTCGAGCTCGGGATCGAACGCCGCGTGGACGATGCCCATGCCGCCGACGCCGAGCTCCTTCTCCAGCCGGTAGCGACCCAGCGTCCGAGGTCCTGTGAGCTTCGCCGCCACGCCGTCGGGGAGGGTCCCGAGCGTCGCGGTGCGATCGGTCATCGCCGGAGACATCTCCGTCGCAGCGAGTGCCTGATCGCGGTCGGTCACCCGCGCACCTTAGCTTGAAGGTGTTGTTCGATCGACAGGTCGCGCGAACGGTTCGCGCGACGTCCACCGGAGCGAGTGCCGGTGCATCCTCGGGTGTTACTGCGCGTTGTCGACGGTGAACGCGAGCGTCAGCTTCGCATCTCCGCGCCACAGCTGCGCGGTCACCTCGGTCGCGGTCCGCAGCGAATCCCATATAGTCTGCAGCTGATCCGGCCGCGAGATCGGCTTGCCGTTGATCGCGAGCAGCACGTCGCCGGTGACCAGATC
>JANNBP010000202.1:0-24246 GCA_031385555.1 Deltaproteobacteria bacterium
TCGAGACCGCGAAGAAGTACTGGGCGAAGGTCATGTGCCCGGTGTTGTGCATCGACGGCGCACGCAGCAAGCTGAACCTCGGCGACGAAGAGCGTGCGACGCGGCGGGCGGTGTTCACGAAGGCGACACATCTCGTCCTCGACGCCGGACACGCCGTGCAGCGCCATCGCGCGGCCGAGGTTGCCGCAGCGATCGCCGAGCATGCTCGCGAGCTGTAAGCTCTACGCTCGCAAGTCGCGATGCAGATCGAAGACCTGCGTCAGAGCGTGACCGTGCCGCTCGAGTCGCTCAGCGCTCGATCCCGAGCGCGGTCTCGAGCGCGCGCAGATTCTCGCAGCTCGCGGGGAAGTCGCGCGCGACCGAGCCGAAGGTCCCGAACCCTTCGCACGTCGCGATCCCGAGATCGGCGAGACACCGACGAAACTCAGCCGGTTGATTCTCCGGCCCGTCCTCCTCGCAATCCGCTTTCAGGCTCTCGACGCACGTGGCGTGCGGCGACCACTCGGGTGGCTTGGCAGTGAGCTCTGCCGCGTCCAGGCATGCGTAGATCTGATCGCAGACGATGCTGGCCATGCACCCGCACAGGTCGCCGGTAGGCGCCGTGGTCGGTGCGCACGTCAGCGTCGGAGCCTGCGCGCCATCCGGGGTCGAGGTGGCCGCATCGGGCTCGGGCACGTCATCACCGGTCTGACCGGTGCCACAGGCGAACAGCAGGGACAGCAGGGACAGCAGCAGGGACAGGCGTAACGTTGTGGGTTGCATCGAACGGTTAGTCGCGACTCGACCCGCGGATCGAAAACCAGTTTTCACCAATCGTGTGACGGCGATCGCGCCACAGCCGGTGACCGATCGTTGCCACGACCAGCCACCCCTGTCGCGCGAGGCCCGGCTACACTTCCGCATGCGACTTCAAGCGAGCTCGGGGTTCTGCGTGGTGCTGGCGGCATGCGGAGGTGGAGGCGGCGGCAACACCCCGCCGGTCGACACCCCGCTTCCCGATGATGCGACGTCCGCCCGAACGATAGAAATCGAGGTCGGCACGGCGACCGACTCGGCGTACGCCTTCCAGGATGGCGACGACGGCGAGTGGCAGATCGCGCCGGCGGCGAGCTCCGGCAAGATCACGCTGACGATCGCGTCCGAGCGCTATGCGGTGGTCCGGCTGTGCGGCGGTTCGCGGCTCGCGCGCGTGTTCTACCGCGCGGCGACGGAGACCGCGCTCTCGTTGCCGTGCTTCGTGCCTGGCCCTCCGTTGGCGGGCAAGATCGCGGGTACGATCACGTCGAATCCCGATGACACTCACCAGCTCCTCCACGGCCCGGGGTTCGACTTCGAGTTCAGCTCGGACCCGAGTTTCGCGTACGAATTCGAGACCGAAGGGACCAGCGACTTCGTAGCGGTTCGCGAGCCGGCCTCGGGTGACGCGATCGATGTGTTTCATGTCGAGCGCGATCTCCCGGTGAGTGGGACGGTGACGCGAGATCTCGACTTCGCGACGCTCGAAGCACCGCTCACGGTGGCGCAACCCGTGCCCGACGAGGATGCAGCCTCCGCGTACACCGGGTTCATCCCGAACCCAGACGTCTTTCAATTCTCGACCGACTTCGTCAAGCCCTTCGTCCACACCGTACTTCCCGTCGCGGCGCGGCGCGCCACCGACCGTTACGACGTCGGGGTCAGCGTGAACCTCGCGGAAGATTCGACCGTCGAGTTCGACGCGATCCAAGCCGTCCCGACCGCGGTGACCGCGCCGACCGCGAACTTACTCGACCCGCTCGCAGTCACCACCGACGACGGTCTGACGATCGGCTGGAACACCGTCGCCGGAACGACACTGCGTTCGGCGACCATCAGCGATCCGGGCGGGTTTGCCTTCGTGGACTTTTCGGCAGCGTGGGAGAACACGCTCACGAGTGGGCCGTCATTCGGTGCACCCGATCTCTCGGGTGTCGCCGGCTGGCCGGCGCGGGGTGGCTTGCGAGCACCGGCAGAGTCGGTCAACGTCAGCGCGATCGTCGAGACCGGAGTGTTCCCGGAAGATGGCTACGAGGCCCTGGTTTTCCGGCGCTCGTTCACGGCGGGGTCGCCAGTAAACGCACACGCGAAGCGCGCCATCGAACGCGCTCGCTGGATGGAGCGCGTCCGCGGTAGCCGGCACCGCGCGAGGTGATGGGTTGGGCCGGAGCCGGTAGTCCTGCGCGTGTCTGGTCGCGATGCACGGTGAATCAACGAACTAGCTCGAGGTGGGCGAGGCGATCGCGATAGGTCTGCACGATGCGGTCTCGGGAGTCCCGATCGAACCGCCGGATGTCGAGCTGCTCGAGGTGCGCAAACCACGGTTGCTCTGGCAGCGTCCCGTGCGAGCCGGCGCAGGCGCGGGAGCTCGGCGCCGTCGAGCGCCTGGTGGAGTGCCATGGTCGAAGAGAGATTCAGGTCGAGCTGCTCGAGGGTCGGGTGCCGCAGTGGCGCGTCTGGGAGTAGGTAGCAGCTGCGCGAGCTAGCGATGCGTAGACTCGCGAGGGAGGGAAACCCGGTCGCGAGCTCCGACATGTCGACGTTCGCGGTCAGGTAGCCGCCCGTTGCGGGGGCGGTCACCGCGAGCTCGCGGATGCCGGGCCGCACGCGCGAGCCGACGATCGCGAGCAACGTCTCGAACTGCGTACGGGCCGCCTCGGGCAACGGCCCGATCGAGAGCGAGCGACAGAACGCAGCGAACGGCCGATCGAGGACCGCTGCGATCAAGCGGCCCCACTCCATCTCGGTGGCGGTGCTGCGCTGCACCGTGATCGCGCCGGCGCCGGTGCGAGTCCACGTGATGTCGAGCAACCTGCGGTGCTCCGCGACCGCGCCCCACAGCACCGCCGCGTGCTTGGTCAGCACGCGCCTCCGAGCGACGGGATCCATCGCACAGGCGAACAGCTCGCCGAGGGGATTACCTCGCTCGATCAGCCAATCCGCGTAGACCGAGGCCAGCTCGTCGTCGTGCTCGGCCAGCAGCTTGGCCTCGATCTCGGGATTGCGGTCGTCGCTGATGACCGCGGCGGTGCCATGGACTGCGCGCATCCATTGATCGACCACGTCGTCGAGCTCGTCGTCCTCGACGAACACCTCCGCGACGGCGCGCGACCTCTCGAGCACGGCGCCGAGCGTCCCACCACACTCGCGCTCGTCAGCATCGAGCTCGGCGAGCACCTCCACGATGTGATCGACCAGCGCGTCGCGATCGGCGCCGTCTACCAGCTCGAGCTGGCCGGACTCGACCAGCTTGGCGAGGAGCTTCTGCGCGTGCAGGCGCTGCTTGCGCTTCGCCGTCACATCAGTGGTGCGCCGGTGGCCGCCTGAGCAGCTTCGCGCGTCATGCCGGGCGCGAGATCGACGACGCGGAAGCCTGCCCCCATCGGCTCGAATACACCGAGCTCGGTGATCACGAGCGACACCGTATGCTTCGCCGTCAGCGGGTAGTCACACACCGGGACGAGCTTGTGCTCACCCTTCTTCGTCACGTGCTGCATCATCGTGATGATCCGGCGCGCACCCGACGCGAGATCCATCGCACCGCCGATGCCCATCACCTTGCCGCCGGGCACCGCCCAGTTCGCGAGGTCGCCGTCGGCGGAGACTTGCATCGCCCCCATGATCGCGAGGTCGACGTGACCGCCGCGGATCATGCCGAACGAGAAGGCCGAGTCGAACGTCGAGCCGCCGGGCAGCACGGTGACCGTCTGCTTGCCGGCGTTGATCAGGTTCGGATCCTCGTCGCCCTCGTACGGGAACGGGCCCATGCCGAGCAGGCCGTTCTCGGAGTGCAGCCACGCGTGACCTTCAGGGAGGTAGTCGGCGACCTGCGTCGGGAGGCCGATGCCGAGGTTGACGATGCACCCCTCCGGGATTTCCTTCGCCGCACGCCGCGCCATGTCTTCGGTGGACCAGGTCATTGTCCGGAGCCCCGCTTCCTCGTGGTCTTGTACTCGAACGCGTTCTCGTGCTCGGGCACGTGGATGATCTTGTGGACGAAGATGCCCGGCAGGTGGACGTCGTCGGGATCGATCGCGCCGTTGTCGACGAGCTTGTCGCACTCGCACAGCGTCAGCTTCGCGGCGCTCGCCATGATCGGGTTGAAGTTGCGCGCGGTGCGCCAGAACCTCACGTTGCCGAAGTGATCCGAGACGGCGGCACGCACCAGCGCGATGTCGGCGTGCAGCGCCCTCTCGAGGATGTACGCGCGGCCGTCGATCTCGCGCGTCTCCTTGCCGTCGGCGACCACGGTGCCCACCCCGGTCGGCGTGTAGAACGCCGGGATGCCCGCACCCGCGGCGCGCATCCGCTCGGCGAGCGTGCCCTGGGGTGTGACCTCGACCTTGACCTCACCCGACGCCATCCGCGTGTGGAGATCGTCGTTGCTCCCGATGTAGCTGCAGATCACCTTGTCGATCAGGCCGTGGCGCAGCCACTGCGCGAGGCCCTTGCCGAGGTTGCCGGCGTTGTTGGAGACCAGCGTCAGGTGCTTCGCGCCACGCTCGACGACGCCCTTGATCAGCGCCTCGGGGTTCCCCGACAACCCGAAGCCTCCGACCATGATCGTCATGCCGTCCTGCAGCGAGGCGAGCGCCTCGGCGATGGATGGCACGACCTTGTTTGCGTGACGACCGGCTGTCATGTCGCTCCTCCGAACGCAGCCACCGCAGCGTCTGCGAACTTCCTCATACCCGTGACCAGCTCGGCCTCGGTGATACACAACGGCGGCGCGAAGATCGCGCTCCCCCGCTTGGGATCGACGTGCAGCGACAGCTTCGCCTTCGACAGCTCGCCACCGAGCTTCGTCCAGGCTGCACGATCTGCCTCGATCTCGATCACACCCAACAGGCCGAGTGACCGCACGAACGACTTCGCGTTGATCCGCGCCGCGCAGGCAACGAGCTCGCGCCGCAGTATCGGACCTAACGTCGTCGCGTTGTCGTAGAGCTTGTCGTCCTCGTAGAGCTTCATGGTCTCGAGCGCAGCGGCGCACGCGAGCGGGTGCGCGTAGTACGTCAGGCCGCACGCGAGCACGGTGTCGTCGAAGATCTTCGCGATCTTCTCGGACACGATCACCGCCCCGATCGTCGCATAGCCCGACGCGAGCCCCTTCGCGACCGTGATCAGATCGGGCTGCACGTCCCAGTGCTGGAACCCGAACGGCGTGCCGGTGCGTCCGAAGCCGCACAACACCTCGTCGGCGACCAGCAGCGCGCCTTCCTCGTCGCACGCCTTGCGGACGATCGGCCAGTACTCCGGCGGCGGCACCAGCACGCCGTTCGCACCCGGCACGGGCTCGAGGAAGACGGCCGCGATCGACCTGGGTCCTTCGAGCTCCATCGTCGAGCCGATGTTCGTGGCGCACTCGCGCTTGCAGGTCTCGACGCGTTGCCCGAACGGACAACGATCGCAGTAGCAGTCCTGGACGTGGATCACGCCGGCGAGTGCGGGCTCGAGCGCGGGGCGGCGCCAGTCACCGGTGAGCGCGAGCGCGCCCATCGACGCACCGTGATAGCTGCGATAGCGACTGAGGAGCTTCTGCTTCCCCGTCACCTGGCGTGCGATCTTGATCGCGTTCTCGTTCGCCTCGGCACCGCCGAGCGTGAAGAACACCTTGCCCTTCTCGAAGCCGGGGCCGGCCATGGAGAGCAAACGTCGCGCGACCTCGAGCTTTGCTGGATACACCGCGTTCGGCGCCGACAGGCACAGCTGATCGGCCTGCCGCTTGATCGCCTCGACGATCCGCTTCTGGCCATGCCCGGCGTTGACCTGATAGCTCAGCGCACCGAGGTCGAGCCACTTCGATCCATCGGCCGTGAAGAACCACGCGCCCTCGCCGCCCGTCATCTCGAACGGCTTCGCCCCCGACTGCGCGGTCCACGTGAAGAAGAACGGATAGTCGCTCACAGTTGCCACTTCTCCGGGGCCACGTTGTGGATCAGCCCCTGCTGGATCCATAGCTCGCCGGTCGAGACGTTCATCGCGATCGCACCGCAGGTCGCCACGCCGTGTGGTGCCTCGGGCGTGGCCATGTTGGTGCACACGCTGCGCGGCCAGCCGTCCTCGCTACCGAGACGACGCCAGGCGTCCGCGAGATCCGCGAGCGGCGCACGCTTGAAGTCGCCCTCGATCCACGCCTGCCGATCGTAGGTGCTGCTCGTCGGCGGCACCTTCGACACGGCCTCGATGTCTTTGTCGAGCGCGTGGTTGGCGTGGCAGTACGGACCGGCGACATCGAGCAGCTTGCGCCGCGTGCCCGACGCCTCGATCGCGTACGCGTGCCGCTTGTCGCTGACGATGTAGTGGTGCCCCGAGCCGATCGGCGAGCTCGCGATCACGTCACGGGCCTCCGCGGCCGAGCCCTTCGACAGCGCCTTGCGCACCATCGCCGGCCACACCACGCCGAGCGTGGCGTCGGTCGAGAACAGATTGTTGATCGCGATCGCGACGCGCTTGCTGTTCATCCCCGTCATCCCGAGGCAGCCCGTCACCGTCATCAGCGTCATCGCCGGCGCGCCCTTTGACTCGGGCACGCGCAACGTCATCACGTACGGGATCGCCGTCGCGTGCATGTCCCAGGTCTGCGCGAGGATCCGCCCGGTCGGCGTCTCCGACCACATCGTCGAGCAACCCCCGATGTCGTGGTCGTGACCGTGATGGTGGTGATCGTGCGCCGGGACTTGATCGCTGGTCGGTGCGGGCTTCCACGTCGCGGGGTCCGGATCGAGGTCGCGCAGATCCGTGTAGTGGTTCGCGACGACGATGTCCTCCGGCCTGACGTTCGCGCCTTCGGCGATCCCGACGAGCTCGTGGTAGAGGTCGACGTCGTAGCGCTCGAGCACCGGCAGGTGTGCCGAGGCCGCAGCGATCACCTGATCGGCGGTCTGGAAGCTCCCGACCTTGGTGCACAGATACGTCCGCAGCACGGACAGCGTCGCGATCTCGCCGCGAAAGCTCTCGCCGTGGATCCGGCCCCATTCCCGCGCGCTCTTGCCGGCAGGCAACTCGAGGGTGCGCATCACGCGTCACCGCGTTTGTGAGGACCGTCCCCAGTCGCGACAGGAATTCCGCGAGGTTGCAGATCGAAAGTTAAGGATCTGAAGACAGTCCCCATCAGACACCCTCGAGTGCGGCGCGCAGCGCGGTGGCCGCGGCCTCGATCTGATCGAGGGCGGGGATGATGCCGAGGCGACCGTTGGGGAACGTGCGAACCTCGAGGCCCTCCTCGGCCAGCGCGGAGACGATCGCGGCGGTCTTCGCGCCCCCATCGATCACGCGGTACGCGCCGAGCCCGGCGTGGGTGACGCCCGCGAGCGCTGCGTCGAGTGCCTTCGAGGCACCCGCGATGTCGAGCCCGCGCGCCGCGCGCGCGTAGTGGTGCTGGCGGATCAGCGACAGCTCGTCGCCGTCCCAGGTCGACACCAGGGTCAGCGGACCCGGGATGAACCACTTCGCAGAGGTGTGGAGATAGCCGGTCTGACCACCGCCCCACCACGTCAGCACGTCGGGGACCAGGCCGAGGTTCGGCGAAGCGAACGCGCCGAGGCCGCTGCGATACGTGTGCGTCGTGGTCTCGACCGCGATCAGCGGCAGCTCGAGCTCCTGGCGAAGCGCGCCGAGCTCGCTGAGGAAGTCCGCTGGGAGCACGTCGCCGGTGCGCTCCTGCACGACCTCGTACAGGAACCCGAAGACCTTGTCCTTGCCGACGCGGGTCACGATCTCGCGCAGTGCGGCGATCGTCGTCGCTGTTCCGGCCCGCGCCGGATGCGGCACACGCGGCCAGTCGAAGTGACCGGGACCGCCGGCGTGGGTCGACGGATCCGACAGCGAGCGCGCCGTCGCGACGGTGTGCCCGTAGTAGCCGCCCTCGAGGCCGATCGCGACTTGCGCCGTCTTGCGCGTGCAGCGGATCAACCGGATCGCCTTGTCGATCGTCTCGTCGCGCGACGACGTCAGGTAGATGTGGGGCAGCTCCGGGAGCAGCGCGGCGAGCCACTCGAGCGCACGCACGGTGCCCGGCGTCACGTAGTTCATCAGCGTCAGCTTGTTGACCGCGGGGCCGAACAGCAGACCGCGATCCTCGAGGGACTGGAGCGACGCCGGACCGTGGGCGAACGGCTTGGTGAGCCCCGACGCGAGATCGAAGTCCGGACCGTCATCGTCTCCGTGCTTGCGATCCTCGCGACGCTTGAGCACGTCTCGCTTGACCACAGGGTCGGGGACGAGCGCGCCCAGCGGGATCCGGTAGTAGATCGCCTGACCTTCCGGGTCTTCGTACTGCCCCGTCAACACCGACACGACGTGCGCGCCGAACACGCGGTTCAGGTGCGTCATCTGCGCGGTGCGCCCGACGCGATTGCGGCCGGTGACGTAGAGGTAGCGCGGCGAGCCATCGGGCTTCTTGCGCGTCAGCGCGTCACGCAGCTGGTGCTCCTTGAGCTTCCGGCCGATGCCCGACGATTGGAAGCTCGGCGCGACCGTGATCGACACCGAGTACATCGTGTTGTGTTTGCCGAGCATCGGATCGTCGTCGGGGCCTTCGACGTCGTGGCTCTGCTCGAGCGGACAGCCGATCGCGAACGCGATCAGCTGCGTCGCGCCACCCGGTGATGCGCTCTCGCCGATCAGCAGCGAGCCTTCTGGATCCTCGATCGCGGCACGGATCTCCGCCGGCGGCGTGCGGCGCGCCGGCTCGTAGACTTGATATTCGATGTCGAGGATCGCCGGCAGCAGCGACATCGCCTCGGTGTGTGGGACCAGGCGGTAGTGCACGTCGGCGGGTGGAGCCGGCTGCGCGACCTCGGGCGGACCATCCTCCCACTCGGGAGGCTTCTTGCCGGGATGCGCGTCGAGCCAGGACAGCGATCGCCGGATCGCTTCGAACAACAAGTCGATCTCGCGCGCGAGGAACGAATCGCCGAGGCGATAGCGCGCCGTGCGCGTCCCGGCACCGAACACGATCGCACCGCGCCAGAACCGCTGCGCGAGGAAGGCGTCGAGCTGCGCGGGCGTGGGCAGATCGAAGGCGAACGCGTAGCCACTCGCACGCGGGAACTGGACGAGGTGCGGATACGCCTTCGCGATCTGATCGAGCCGCGGGCGGACGAGCTTCTCGAGACGCTCGGCGTTGTGCGACGTCGACACCATGTCCGCGTGGATCCTGCCGCGCACCAGCGAGGCGTTGTGCGCGCTCGCGGGCTCGGGATCCGCGAACCGCGACATCACGACGCCGACCTGCGCGCGCTTCGCGAACACCACCGCGTCGGGGTAGTCGGGTTGACCGCGGCGATCGAGGAGCCGGAACTTGCTGTGCCACGCGAACGGGCCGCCGAGGCCGAAGCCGACCTGGACCTCGTCGAAGCTCAGGAAGCAGTTATGGAAGCGGGTCAGGAGCCGCAGGGCGCGGAAGAACCTCTCGGTGGCGTAGCGATCGCCGCCTTCGCTCTGCATCGGCTCGATCATCGTCACGAAGTAGTCGCCGGTCGCGAGCGCCGCATGCACCACGAGCAGCGAGGCCACTTCTGCAGCGAGCAACGGGTCGTCCTTGCGCTCGGCGAACCGCCCGAGCTCCTCGGCATCACCGGTCGCCGCCGCGGCGTAGAAGCCCGACGGTGCGGTGGGCTCGTCGTCGTCGTCGGGCGTGTTCCACACCGGGAACGGTGCGAACTGCACGGTGTACCCGGCGATCTCGAACGGCGTGCGCTTCGCCGGCGAGTGCGTCGCGTGGAGCGCGAGCAGCGTGCGGCCGTGGAAGCTGCCCTCGAACGCGAGGACCTTCGTCGCATGCTTCCTCGGACAATTGATCCGGCACAGCGCCATCGACTTCTCGTTGGCCTCGGCCCCCGACGCCACGAACGTGACGTGCGGCAGCCCGGGCACGAGCTGGCGCAGCGTCGCCGCGTACTCGGCGGCGGCCCAGGTCTCGCCATGCGCGGTGTCGTCGTTCGCGACCAGCGTGTCTGCGAACTCGCCCTCGGTGTACGCGCGGACGACGGGATCCTCGGCGAAGCCACCCACGATCGTCGCGGTCTGGCTCATGCCGTCGAGCACCGACAGCGGCTCGGGGTCGATCGACACCATCCACGGCCCGGCGGAGCGCAGGTGATCGAAGACCGGCGGCTTCTTCTCTTTGGGGACGCGATCGCCGGCGTAGAGCCGCGCGAGCAACGCTTCGCTCTCGGGCAGCCGGCCACCGGCGGGCCGAAGGATCTGCATCGGACGCGGACTGTCGACGAGGTTGCGCGCCGCTTCGGCGGTCTCTTCCTCTGCGTGCTGGCGCTCCATCCGATCGAGATCGATACCCGGCAGGTGCGCCGCGAGGTGCGCGTGCGGAGTCACGGCACCGATCGGGTTCTCGAGCACGGCCACCGGCACGACGACGTTGCGATGCGACCACGCCCCGGCGGGACGGTGGTTGCCGCTCTTGCCGACGCCGCCGAACGGCAGCTTCGCGCTCGCCAGGTTCGTCGAGCGGTTGCGGTTCAGGATGCCGGAGTGGATGCGCGCGTAGATGTGCTCGAACCGCGCGCTCGACGCCGTGAACACCGCGTTCGCGAAGCCATACGGCACGGCGTTGATCGCCGCGATGGCTTCGTCGTCGGAGTCGATCGTCTCGATGCAGAGATCCGGACCGAACAGCTCGACGTCCGTGTACCCGGCGACGTGGTGCACGCCGTCGGGCAGCCGATGGATCGACGCCGTGCGATACGAGCCGCCCGGGAGGCGCTGCCCGGGCACCACCGCCTGCGCTCCACCCTTCACGGCGGCGGCGAGCGCGTGATCCACTTTGTCCAGCGCTTGCTTGGTGACGAGCGGGCCGGCGAAGGAGGACGCCGCCTCGGGGTTTCCGAACGTCAGCGCGCGCGCGACCTTCGCGAGCGCCTCGACGAACCTGTCCGCGATCGATCGATGCACGAGCACGCGCTCGGTGCCTGTACAGCGCTGGCCGGTCGACAGATAGCCACCGACGGCGACCTCGTGCACGGCTTGCCGCAACGCGCAGTCATCGAGCACGATGCAGGCGTTCTTGCCGCCCATCTCGAGCGCGGTCAGCATCTCCGGCTTGTCGAGCGCGCCCTCGAGGATCCGGCGGCCCACCGTCCACGAGCCGGTGAAGCACAACCCGCGGAGCGGCTGCGCGACGAGCGCGGCGCCGACGTCGCCGAGCCCGATGATCAGGTTGAGCACACCGTCGGGGAGCCGCGCTGCGTGAGCTGCCTCGGCGTAGCGCTGACCGCACAGCGGCGTGATGTCGCTGGGCTTGACCACGACGGTGTTCCCGGCGAGCAGCGCGGGCACGACGTGCGCGTGGCAGAGATGGAGCGGAAAGTTGAACGGCCCGATCACGCCGACGACGCCGAGCGCCGCGTAGCGGAGATGCTCGCCCGGTGCGACCTGCCCCGGCTTGAGATCGTTGGCCATCGCCGCCTTCACCAGGTCGAAGCGATTGAGGAGGGTCGTCACCTCGGTCTTCGCCTCGCTGCGCAGCTTGCCCGTCTCGAGCACGATCGCATCGGCGAGCGCGTCGGCGCGGCTCGCGAGCTCGGCCTTGAACCGCTCGAGATGTGCGGCGCGCTGACTGGTGGTCAAGGCGGCCCACGCCGGTTGCGCGGCGGCGGCCGCAGCGACGGCATCCTTCGCGGCGCCGACCGTGTAACCGGTCTCGAACACGACGGCGCCGTCTGCGGCGGGATTTTTGGAGACCAGCGCGGAGCCAGTCGGCGGGACAAACACACCACCGATGAAGTTACCGAGGGCTTGCACGGTTCGAAGTACACCCCCCAGATCTGGGTGGGTCAAGAACTCGCCGTGCCCTCGCGCAACGATACAGAAAGCCCGAGCAAACACGACTGGTTGCGGTCGAATCAGCTATGCTCGCGAGGTGCGTGCAGACTCGCTCTGCCTGCTTGGCTGTCCTCGCGACATGGTTTTGTGATGTTGCGGGGATCCGGAACGAGCTCACTGGAGCCACCGATACCCTCGACGCCGAGCCGCCCGCGCTCGATCCCACGACGACGATGGCCTCGATCTCACGGTCAACTTCGCCTACCTCGCACCGATCTCCCCGAGGTGACTTCGTGGACGCTTCCTATGCTACGTAGGCGATGACCTCATGCCGTCGCTCGTGTTTCTGGCCGGCCCCATCGCTGGGCGCCGCTACAAGCTAGAGGACGGCGAGTACGTGATCGGCCGGCGTTCGGATTGCCAGGTCTTCGTCCCCGACATGCGCGTCTCGCGACAGCACGCGCGACTATGGAGAGACGGCGAAGCCTGGATGCTCGAGGATCTCGGCTCGAACAACGGCACGTTCGTCAATGGCGTGCGCTTGCAGGCCGCGGCGACGCTGCGCAATGACGACGAGATCTTGATCGCGAATAACCGCATCCGGGTCGAAGCGCGCGAGGGCCAGTCGGACTCGACGAAGTTGACCGAGGGTCACGGCGTGACGATCGTCGATGTCGGCACGACCTCGCTGATCAAGAGCCGCGATGACCTGGGATCGCAGTCGGGGCGCCACTCGATCATCTCGAGCGGCCTGATCAGCATCGCGGATCAACGCGCGGTGCGGTTGATCGAGCGCAAGCTCGACGCGCTGACACAGATCCTCCACGCCACCGCGTCGAGTGATACGGCCGAGGCGCTGCTCCAGAAGCTGGTCGACGCGCTGCTCGATCTGTTCCCGCAGGCCGAGGACGTGGGCGTGCTCGTCGAGGACGAGCGCACGGGCGAGCTCAAGGTGCAGTGCCAGAAACACCGCCAGCATGCCGGCAAGCAGGCGTTCGGCGGCGACCTCCGCGTCCCCGGCACGATCATCCAGCACGTGGTCAGCGATCGCCGCGGCGTGTTGCTCGGCGACGCCGGCAGCACCGACCAGGAAGGCGAAGGCGTCGGCACCCGGATGGGCGCGCCGCTCATCTATCACGGTGCGCACTACGGCGTGGTCTACGTCGAGAGCAAGACCACCGGGTTCCGCCAGGAGGACGTCGATCTGCTGCAGGCGATCGCCACGCAAGCGGGCCTCGCGATCCATGCGACGCGCGTCGCGCACCAGCTCGTCCGTCGAGAGCAGCTCGAGCGTGACCTCCGCGTCGCGCGCCAGATCCAGCGCAGCTTGCTACCGGCGAGCGTGCCGCAGGTGGTCGGACTCGACTTCGCGGTGCACTACGAGCCCGCGTATCAGATCGGCGGCGACTTCTACGACTTCATCTGGCACGACCCGGCGCACCTCGGCCTCGCCGTCGGTGACGTCGCGGGTAAAGCGATCAGTGCGGCGCTCTACATGGCGCGGTTGACGAGCGAGCTGCGATCTCGCGCACCGATCGCACGCACTCCGGCGCGCCTGCTCCGCCGCGTCAACCAGGAGATCTCGTCGCTCGGCGACGACGGCATGTTCGCGACGCTCGTCTACTGCATCTACGATCTCGAGAACCGCTCGCTGGTGTTCACCAATGCCGGTCACTGCACACCGCTGCTCCGCCGCGGTGATCGCGTGTTCCCGCTCCAGGCGGAGCGCGCCCACACGCCGCCGCTCGGAGTCACGCCTGATCTCGAAGCCGGCGAAGCGCGCGTCCAGCTGCACTCCGGCGACACGTTGATCATGGTGAGCGACGGTATTCTCGAGGCCCGCGATGCGCGCGGCAACGAGTACGGCCTGTCGCGGCTCTCGCGTCGCATCCGCACCGCGCGGGGCAACGCCGACGACATCATCAAGGCGATCCTCGCGGACATCGACAGCCACTCGCACGATGCCTCCGGCGGTCAGGGCGATGACATGACGATCGTGGCGATGTCGATCGATCAGCGCCGCGCGAAGCGAAAGACCACGACGCTCCCAGGCGTGCTTCCGGATGATCTCAACGCCAAACCGGCGCGGTTGCAGACCGAGGGTGGCAGTGAGGGCACCGAAGACGATGACAAGGATGAATGATCGCGAGGGGTTGGCGTGTGCGATCGCCACCCTGACTCGGTCCCTTGCCAACCGCTCGACGAACGTGCCATAAGTCCGGTCCCCACGGGCCAACCCCATGGGGAGACTGATCGAGATAAGCCATGGCGAAAAAAGGCAAATCGGGCCGCGAGCTCATCCGCCTCGTGTCGACCGCAGATACGGGTTTTTTCTACACGACCTCGAAGAATCGCAAGCGTACCCCGGACAAGCTCGTGCTGAAGAAGTACGACCCGGTCGTGCGTAAGCACGTCGAGTTCAAAGAGTCGAAGATCTAAGGGGCCGTATGTCGCGCGTCTGTCAGGTCACAGGAAAGTCGCCGCTCGTCGGCCACAACGTCAGCCACTCCAACCGCCACACCAAGCGCCGTTTCGAGGTCAACCTCCGGAACAAGCGCTTCTGGCTCGAGGACGAGAAGCGCTGGATCACGCTCAAGATCTCTGCGCGTGGGATGCGCCGGATCGACAAGCTCGGTCTCACGACCGTGCTCGCCGAGCTCCGAGCCCGCGGCGAGAAGTTCTAGCTGTTGTGCTCCGGCTCGTCGGCCTGGTAGCGACGAGTCTGCTTGTGGTTGGGTGCCCGGGTTCGAAGAACCCTGCGGTACCTATTCACTCGATCACGCTCGAGCTCGGGCGCGACCAACATAGCCTGCGTGGCGTTGCCGGCGATCCCGGTAGCGTCTACACGGCGCTGTCCAACTTCGAGGCTCACCCAACGTCGATCGTCGAGGCCCGCCGCGGCAGCGACAAGCCACGCTGGGCCGTGACGATCGATGGCACCGCGGGTCCGCTCGTCCGCAGTGGGGAGCTGCTCGCGATCGCCCTCGGTGGCACCGGCAGTGCCGGCGGCCTCGAGCTGCGGGGCTCGCCCGGCGCCGCGCTCGTCGGGCTCGATGCGAATGCCGGCGGCGGCGCGTGGAAACTCGCGATCGACTCGAGCGAGTGGGCGCTGATCTCATCGCTCTCGGCGATCGAGGGTGGCGTGCTCGTCGGGGGATCGTTCTCCGGTACGCTGCGCGCGGCCGACAAGATCGTGTCGAGCGCCGGCAAGCTCGACGGCTTCGTCGCGCGGGTGGATCTGAAGGGCAACGTCGCCTGGCTTCTCCGTGTGGGTGGTGCGAACGCGGATGCGGTCACCGGTGTAGCCGCGAGGGGCGACCGGATCGCGATCACCGGCACGTTCGCGACGGGTGCCGAGCTCCAGGGCGAGCCGCTGGTCGCCACCGACGACAAGGCTCCCTCTACCGACGTGTTCGTCGCCGAGCTCGATGGCCAAGGAACGAGAAGATGGTCCGCGTCGTTCGGTGGCCGCCTCGACGACTCCGCGGCCGGCGTCGCGATCGATAGTCGCGGCCGGCTCGCTGTCGCGGCGACCGTGCGCGATCACGTCAAGGTCGACGTCGTCGATCATCTGGTGCGCGGGCCCTCCGATGGCCTGCTCGTGTACTTCGACCCGAGAGGCTCACCCGGTCCCGCGATCCCGCTCGGCGGCGAAGCGCTCGACGGCCTGACCGCGATCACCGCCGCGGGAGATCGGATCGTCGTCGGTGGGTTCTATGCGGGCACGCTGAAGATCGGCAAGCAGACGATCACGGCGAACGGTGACGATGCGTTCCTCGCGGTGTTCGACGGCGCGACCGTGACGGGCGTGTGGGAGGTCGCCGGCAATGGACGCGAAGAGATCGCGGCGCTGTCGTCGGTGCCGAACGGGTTCATCGCGGGCATCGGCCACACCGCAGGCGCGAAGTTCGACGGTCAGACGCTGACGGCGCCCAAGGATCCCACGTCGGGGGCCGGCGTGATCGTCCGCGGCGTGCGTTAGGGGACCTTGAGGTGGAGCATGCGCTTGATCGTCACCCCATCGGGCGGCGGGTCGAGCTCCAGCGCGTAGAGCTGCTGGAGGAAACAGTCGCGGATCGTCTGCTGCGAGATCGTCGTGTCCTCGTCGACGATCTCGACGCGCTCGAGCAGACCGCCGACATTCGGCTCGCCGACGAGCGTGAACTCGATCACGACGTTGCCTGCAAGGTTGGCATCCTCGGCGCGACCGAGGTCAAAGCACTGGCCGAGTAGTTTGTTGAGGGTGATGAGGGCACGCTTCGACCAGTCGTTGGTGTCGCCAGTCTTGTCGATGATGTCGAGCGTCGTGGCGGCGGCGTCGGGACGTGTCGTGGTGCGCGCACCGGGCGTGGCAGATGGGGGTGTGGGCGCGGCGGTGCGATGGTCGCGGACTTCTCGCGCACGCGTGATCGCCGCGAGCATCGCCGCGCGTTGGGCTGCGCGCTGCTCGGAGACCGGCTGGCGTGGTGTTCGCGCGTCGGTCGCGGCATCGGTCACGCTCGGTCTGGGAGCCGCGCTGCTCGACGACTCCGGCGAGCCCGTCGCGGTGGTCGTTCCTCCTCGCAGGGGCACGACGATCATGACGGTCGCCGCAGTCGCCAGTAGCAGCGCCACGACAAGGACAACACCAAGCTTGGTCGGCTTCGCCACGTAGATTCCTCCCTGTGCGAATGCGAGCACCCCGGGCCCATCGCTCGCGATCTCCAGCGTCGGCATCCAGCCCGGCTCGCAGCCTCGACAGCGCCTCGTGCAGTCGCTTCCGTACCGTGCCGGCCGGGATGCCGAGCGACCGGGCGATCGATTCGGACGTGCGACCTTAGACGAAGCGCCCGATCACGGTCGAGCGATACGGCTCGTCGAGCTCGAGGACGAGCCCCACCAACGTCTTGTGCAGTCGCATCTGTGCCAGCAGCTCGTCGGGTGCGATCGGTACCTGCGCGTCCTCCGCGAGCGCGTAGCGGACCGTGCGCCGAAGGTCGCTTCGGCGCTTCATGCCCGCGAGGTCGCGAACCACCTTGGTCAGCCACGCCCTCATCGGCCGCGTGGTGTCTGGTTGACGTCGCCACGCGGCGATCCGCGCCTCCTGAACGAGATCGTCGGCGTCGTCTCGATCGTTCGCGAGCCTCGTCGCGAGGCTGTTCAGCCAGGCGGTGTCTTGGAGCAGCTGCTCCGGTCTCGGCACGTCGGTCACACCCTATCCTGCCGCCGCGGTCGCAAACGTTACCGAGAATCGGCGGAGATCGCCGATCAGATCGCGAGTGCGCCGACCACGTCGTCGAGCAATTGGATGAGTGCGCGGGTTCGCATGCGAATCGCGAACTGCTCTAGATGCGGAGGGGATCCGTCCCGAGACAGTCCGAGACTGGGCCGCTTGTCCGGATAGAGCTTCACCTCGATCTCGAGCACGACGTCGTCGCCCTCGAAGCGCGCGGTGCATCGCATGTCGTCGGTGGTCGGGCCGTGACCGAACAACTGCAGCGTCGTCGGCGGTGCGTCGAGTGCCTTGGCCAACGCATCGCGATCGCGGCTCACCGAGTACGCGAACTGCGGCACGTAGGCCGTGTCGTCGAACGGCGTCAGGTCGTGCGCCCCCGCCCAGATCTGCACCGTGCGCTGCTGCACGTGTGCGGTCCGACGGGTCCCGATGCGGAACTGCAGCTCGTCGCCGATGACGATCAGCGGTCGGGTCACGTGATGTCGCCAGCCGATCGGGAGCGCGAGCTGTTCGAGGCGGCGATCGATCTGGTGGTATTCACTGGTCAGGTGGTGGTGCTTTGGCGCCTCCAGCTGCAACCGCAGCATCTCGGCGAAGGCAGGACGGCCGTGCTCGTCGAGCCAGTCGGCGTAGACCGCCGCGGAGACCTCGAGCTCGGAGAGCAGCCGATGCTCGTCCGGATGGTCGTAGCGTTCGAGCGTGATCGTGTAGTCGTCGAGGTGCTCGCCGTCGAGCACCTCGCGATCCTGGTCGAATTCCTTCCAACCCGACCACAGCGGTCCGAACAGCTCGCCGAGCACGACGCGCGGACCCGGCACCAGCCGGTGATCGAACCAGCCAGCCTCGTGCCGCATCACGACGGCGATCACACGTCCAGCTCGAGGATCGCGACGTGCGCCGGCGTCTCGACGTAGTGCATCTCGGGATCCGTCATGTAGAGCACCGCGTCCCGCGGCTCTGCCTTGTAGATTCCTCGACGGTATGTCGCCGTGCCGGTGTGATCGACGCGCAGCGTGCGGACGCCACCACGAGCGTCATCGCAGTCATCGGCGCGCCACCGCGGCATCTCCTTGATCGCCTTCGTGTGCCCGGTGTGACCGACGACCTGTACGAGGCCGCGCGGCAGCTCGGTGCGTGGATCGTACTTGCGGCGGCGCGGCCCTTCCCACGCCTGATCGGCGCCGGCGCGCTCGGGATCCGCCGGGCGGTGATAGAGCAGACCGCCGCCCTCCTCGCCGCCCTCGCCTGCGATGTGCAGCGGCGCTAACGACATCGCCGCCAGCTCACCACGCCTCCACGCTTCGGCGACGACCCGCACGCCACCGGCGAGCCTGTAGTTCAGCATCTCCGCGATCGTCGCCGGGTGATGATCGCGCGCGCACAACATGGCGAGCTCGCGCTTGGTGATGCCGGCGTGGGTCATCAAGGCAGGCGTGCCGAGCACCTTGCATGTCGCCGCGAGCCTGAACCGATCGGCGAGTAGCATCTGCTGGACGAGTGCGCGCTGCTCGACGGTGAACGCGTTGAAGTCGCGCGCCGCGTACCCAGGCGTGGGTACGTCGGGGAACCGCGTCAGGTACTCCGCCTCGGCGGCCCCGCGCTGCGCACGAGGCAGCTCCGAGACCGAGATCGCGGCTTCGGCGGCCTCGCGGAATCGCTCTTCGCTGATCGTCCCGAGCTCGATCACGCGCACGGCATCGTGGTTGCCGAACAGGATCGTGACGTGGTCCTTCGCGTGCGCAGCGAGCCAGCCGAGGATCAGCACGCCCTCGACGCGGCCGGCGTCTCGCTCGGCGACCCGGTAGTCGAAGTAGTCGCCCATCGCGACGAGCTGGACGTCGGGCTTCATCCAGCCGTCGTCGCCGAGCAGGTCATGCGCCGCGAGCGCACCGAAGAAGCGCGCCGTGTTCGATTGCGGATCGCCGATCGCCACCCGCCGCGTGCAAGCGGTCGGCACCGGGCTTCGGACCCTCGGGCCCGCGAGCTCGGCACCCTCGCGGATCGCGACGGCGTGCTCGATCGCCTTCGCGATCATGCCTCGAGCATCAAGCGCTCGGGCGCCTCGAGCCGGTCCTTGACGGCGACCAGGAACGAGACTGCCTCGCGACCATCGACGACGCGATGGTCGTACGACAGGGCGACGTACATCATCGGGCGGATCTTGATCTCGTCGTTGATCACGACGGCGCGCTTGACGATGTTGTGCATCCCGAGGATGCCGGTCTGCGGGTAGTTGAGCAGCGGCGTCGACATCATCGAGCCGAAGATGCCGCCGTTGGTGATCGAGAACGTGCCACCCGTGAGGTCGGAGATCGCGAGCTTGCCGTCGCGCGCCTTGGCCGCGAGCTCGCCGATGCCCTTCTCGATCCCCGCGAACGTCAGTGCATCGACCTCGCGCAGCACCGGCACCACGAGGCCCTTCGGCGCCGACACCGCGATGCCGAAGTCGTAGTGCTTCTTGTAGACGATGTTGCCGCCGATCATCTCGGCGTTGATGCCGGGGTAGAGCTTGGCCGCCGCAGCGCACGCCTTCGCGAAGAACGCCATGAAGCCGAGCTTGACGCCGTGTGCCTTCTCGAAGCTGTCCTTGTACTTGGTGCGGAGCTCGAGGATGGCCGTCATGTCGACCTCGTTGAACGTGGTCAACGACGCGCTCTCGGTCTGCGCCTGGACGAGCCGCTCGGCGACCCGCTTCCGGAGCGTCGACATCGGCGTGATCTCGTCGCGCGGGTCGACGTTCGCGAGGCGATCTTCGACGGACGGGCCCGACGGGCTCGTCGACAGCATGGCGGTGCCGCGCGCCGGTAACTCGCCGGACTCGCGAGCGACGGCGCGCTGCGACGGGGTGAGCTTGAGCAGCGCATCCTTGTCGATCGCCTTGCCGTTGCCGGCCTGTGCACTCCTGGGCTGCATCGCCGCGTAGTGCGCGGCGGGATTCGGCGGCGCACCGACGATCGCGGCGATGTCGGTCGCTCCTGCTGGGGGACGAGCCACCGGCATCGACTTCGCGACACGCGTGGTGGGCCGGTCGGTGGAGTCCTCGGGGCTCGACCCTTCCGGCTTCTTCATCGGTGTGGTCTTTGCGACGCCCTTGGCGCCCGCATCGACACTGCCGATCACTTGCCCGACCTTGACGGTCGCGCCGACGGCGACGGTTTGCGCCCCCATCGCGCCGGCGGCGGGCGACGGCAGCTCCACCGTGATCTTGTCGGTCTCGAGCTCGGCGACGGGCTCCCCGTCAGCCACCGCATCACCGGGTTGTTTGATCCACCGGGCGATCACGGCTTCCGTGATCGATTCGCCCAGCTGCGGTACCACGAGGTCGGCCATACCCGACGAATCTACCAAGTCAGAGGAAACAGTCGTACTGCTCCTGTCGCCAGATCTTCGAATCCACGAGGTCGAACACGCTGCAGGTGGGGCCGGATCTCGACCCCGGTCTTGGGGACGCCGACCCCTTCGGTCTGGGTGCACACGCGTCCCCGCTGCGATGATCCCGCGGATCTCGTAGCGTTGGCTCGCCAGACCGGCCTTGCTACGCTCCCGCTGTCCCCTTTCGCTGCACTCCTCAGAGGGTCCGTCGCCGTTTCGCTACACTCCTCGTCCCCTCGCTGCACCCTCTCAAGAGGTCCGTCCCCTTTCGCGCCACTCCTCGAACGGGTCCGTCCCCGTAGGACGTGCCGGTCGGGTCGGGGGCGAGCTTGTTCGGGTCGGTGGTGACAGCCCGACGGGCGGTTGCTAGCGATTGAAGCAGGCGTTCAAGATCTGCTTGGTCTCGAGGACGTGCGCCTTGTGCGATCCGGTCGCCGGGCTCGCGCTCTCGGCGCGGCAGATCACCTCATAGCGAACACCCTGGGGCAACAGCGGCTCGAGCTTCGGGGTGACGAACGTCGCCGCACCCATGTTCGCCGGCTCGTCCTGGACCCAGAACAGCTCCTTCAGCTTGCCGTAGCGGGCGAAGCCTTCCTTGATGACCTCCGGCCACCACGGATAGAGCTTCTCGACGCGGACGATCGCGGTGGCGTCGTCGGTACGCTTCGCGCGCTCCTCGACGAGCTCGTAGTAGACCTTGCCGCTGCACATCAGCACGCGCGTCACCTTGTCCGCGGCCATCTCGCGATCGGGGATCACGCGCTGGAACGTACCCTCCGAGAGCTCCTCGAGCGTGGACGAAGCGGCGGGCAGACGCAGCAAGCTCTTCGGCGTCATCACCACCAGCGGCTTGCGCACGCGACGCAGCACCTGCATCCGCAGCAGGTGGAACATCTGCGCCGGCGTGGTCGGCTGCGCGACCTGGATGTTGTGCTCGCCGCACGCCTGGAGGAAGCGCTCGAGGCGCGCGCTCGAGTGCTCCGGGCCCTGCCCTTCATAGCCGTGCGGCAACAGCAGCACGAGGCCCGACAGCCGGTGCCACTTGTCCTCCGACGAGGTGATGAACTGATCGATGATCACCTGCGCGCCGTTCGCGAAGTCGCCGAACTGCGCTTCCCACATCACCAGCGCGTCGGGGTAGTCGAGCGAGTAGCCGAACTCGAAGCCCATGACGCCGGCCTCGGAGAGGAACGAGTCGAAGATCCGGCAGCGCCCCTGCTCCTGGTCGAGGTGGCCGAGGGTGAGGTGCTCGCGGCCGGTGACGACGTCGGCGACGATCGCGTGGCGGTGGCTGAACGTGCCACGCGCGCAGTCCTGGCCGGTCAGCCGGACGTCGATGCCCTGGCTGAGTAACGTACCGTACGCGAGCAGCTCGCCCATGCCCCAGTCGATCGGGCGCTCGCCGCGCCCCATCTGCGCGCGTTGCTCGAGCAGGCGCAGGATCTTGGGATGCGCGGTGAAGCCCTGCGGCAGCTCGGTGATCGAGTGTGCGATCGCCGCGAGCTTCTCCTTCGTCACCTTGGTCTCCGCGTTCTCGGGAGCCTTCGCGATGCCGCCGTGATAGCCGCGCCACATGCCGGCCATCGCGTTGCCCGTGGGACGCTCCTTGCTGCTCTTCGCTGCCTGGAGCTCGAGATCGAGCTCGCCGACGCGCCGGCGCGTGATCGCGGTGACATCGTCGACGGTGACGACGTTCTCGGCAACCAGCTTCTCGGCGTAGACGTCGACCGGCGACTGCTTGTTCTTGATCCTCTCGTACATCAGCGGCTGGGTGAACGATGGCTCGTCGTTCTCGTTGTGGCCGTACTTGCGGTAGCAGTACATGTCGATCACGACGTCGCACTGGAACCGCGCGCGGTAGTCGCACGCGATCTCGACGACGCGAGCGAGAGCATCGGCATCCTCGCCGTTGACGTGCCAGATCGGGCACTCGAGCATCTTCGCGACGTCGGTGCAGTACGGGGTGGAGCGCTGCTCGGCGGGCGACGCGGTGAAGCCGACCTGGTTGTTGACGATCACGTGGACGGTGCCGCCGGTGCGATAGCCCGGGAGCCCGGAGAGCTGCAGCGTCTCGGGGACGAGGCCCTGCCCCGCGAACGCGGCATCGCCGTGGACGAGGATGCCGAGGACCTTGCGGTGTTCGAGGTCGCCGTGGCGGATCTGCTTCGCGCGCACGCGCCCGCAGACCACCGGATCGACGGCCTCGAGGTGGCTCGGGTTGAAGCACAGCGAGACGTGCATGTGGTTGCCGTTCGGGTCGACGCGATCCGTCGAGAACCCGAGGTGGTACTTGACGTCGCCACCGCCCATCGCCTTCTCGGGCTCGATGTCCTCGAAGTGCGCGAACAGCTCGCGCGCAGGGCGGCCGACGATCTGATCGATCGTGGTGAGCCGACCGCGGTGCGCCATGCCGAGCACGGCTTCGATCGCCCCGGTGCGCGCGCCGTGCGTGAGCACGAGATCGAGCGCGGCGATCAAGCTCTCGCTGCCCTCGAGGGAGAACCGCTTCGTCCCGGGATACTTGGTGTGACAGAACCGCTCGAACTGCTCGGAGTTGACGAGCAGCTCGAGCATCCGCACGCGGACACTGGTTTCGGGGACGAGCTCGCTCACCTCCATGTGCTCGGCGAGCCACGACCGGCGGCTCGGCGACGAGATGTGCATGAACTCGAGGCCGACGGAGCCGGCGTAGACCTTGCCGAGGTGCGCGATCAGATCGCGGAGCGAGGCCCGTTGCAGGCCGTGCACGCCGGTGGGCTCGATCACGCGATCGAGATCCGCCGACGTGAAGCCCCACATCGCGGGATGCAGCTCGGGGTTGTCGGCGGTCTCGAGCAGGCCGAGCGGATCGAGCTGCGCCTGCAGGTGACCGCGCACGCGATACGCATTGACGAGCGGCCACACCGACGGCCCGCCCTGCGCGGTCATGATCGGCGCCATCGTCACGTTGCCCATGCGATCGCCGCGCGGCGTGGTGAGCTCCGCGCGACCATTCGGTGCATGACCGTTCGCACCATTCGGCTTGGTGGTGGGCGGCGCTTCCAGATCGTCCAGGTAGTGAAGCGAGCCGGCCAGCTCGAGCACGTCGATCGTCATGGCCGGCAGGATACGGTGCGCGCCAACGGCCGACCACCGTTTGACTACCGTTTGAGATGACGTTTTTGGTCGACGGTTCGAGGGGTTGGCACACCGACTCGATACGATCGGTTTCGGGCGGCGCGCGGCGACGGTACGCTGTGTCGTGCACCGGTTGCTCGTGGTCCTCGTCGCTTGCTCGTCGCCGGTGAGCCAGTCTGCTCCGCCGTCCGGATCCGGTTCATCACGTGCGCCGACATCCGGATCTGGCGAGTCGTCCTCGCAGCCCGCCGCTGTCGAGCTCGCGACACGTCCACTGCTGCCGGATCCCGACGGTCTGTTCACGACGCACTTCCCGCTCGGCAACGCGCCGGCGCTTCCTCCGGCGTTCGGCAAGCTACGGCCGTGGCTGACCACCGACGAGCTCCGTGCCGCGCGGCCGGCGGAGTGGGGAAACCTCCACTGGCGCGAGCACGGCAAGAAGCGCGAGGGTGGAATTCGCTGGGGCTACACGCGGATCTCCGACGCCAAGTATCACCGGGTCACCGAGCTCACCGTGTCGTTCGAGCGCGCAGACACGCGCCGCCGGTTGATCGAAGCGTGGGGACCGCCGTTCACGAGGCGCGGGCCCGATTCGCTCCACGATGACGAGGCCTGCTGGATCGCTCTGACCGCGAAGCTTCGCGCTTGTCACCGACACGGCAACTTCATCGGCGGTGTCAGCGATTGGGTCACGTTCCTGGCGCTCCAACCCCTGACGGACGCGCTCGCGACGGCCTCGTCGC
>JANNBP010000264.1:0-27410 GCA_031385555.1 Deltaproteobacteria bacterium
GCTGCGCGAGCATCGAGTTGAACGCGCGCCCGAGGGAGCCGAGCTCGTCTCGCGAGGAGATGTCGACGGCGACGTCGCCTCGGTCACCGGCGGCGACCGCATTCGCGACGCGGTTGATCGCTCGCACGCGACGCACGACGCTCCTGCCGATCAGCCACGCGCACACGATCCCGAGGAGCAGCGCGAGGCCGCCACCGATGATCACCACCCGAAGTAGTGCCTGGAGCTGCCGCTCGCTGCGCGCGGTCGAGAGCTCGACGACGATCACGCCACGGGGCCCCTCGAGCGCGGTGACGGGCGCGACGACCGCGATCCGATCGTCGATGTCGAACACCTGGAGCGTCGCGACCCCGGGTCGCGCACGGTCCACCCACGGGCTCGCCGCGCCGCGCTGGTACAGCACGTCCCCATCCTGGCCGAACATGGTGACCGCCACGACGTCGGGATCGGCGGACACCGAGCCGAGCACCTCGCGTGCGGTCTCGCGATCGCTGAACGCGACGGCCGAACGCGCCTGAATGCCGAGGAACTCGCCGTAGTAGCGAGCCCGCGAGGCCTGCGATTCGTGCACGGTCGAGACCTCGTGAAACGCGAGGAACGCGGTGAGCGAGACGACGATGAGGCCGATCGTGATCGCGGACAGGCCTATCAGCTTGAAGCGGATCGATGACAGGAAGGGGACGGGGCGATGCGGCATGGCTACCTCGGCAACGTGGGAGGATGGAGGTCGCGGCTCCCTGGTTCTCCCGTGAGGGTCCCGAGCCAGGCCGTGATCGAGGTGACGTCGCGATCGCTGATCTCGAGGTCGAGCTGATGGCTACCCATGAGCTTGATCGCTTCACCGAGGTCGGAGACCGATCCGTCGTGGAAGTAGGGCGCCGTCAACGCGACGTTGCGGAGGCTCGGCACCTTGAACATCATGCGATCCGACTCCTGATGCGAGAGCTCGTAGCGTTTTTGGTTTTTCTGATTGGGCCACGGCTTGGTGAGGCCGACGGGCTGATACATCTTGCCGCCCACCAGCTCGCCGGTATGGCACTGCACGCAGCCGAGGTTACCGAACACGCGCAGGCCTTCCAGCTCCTGGCCGGAGAGGGCCTTGGTGTCACCGTCGAGAAACCGATCCCAACGGCTCGGCGTCATCAACGTGGCCTCGAACGCAGCGAGCGCCTCGGTCGCGTGCGTGAAGTCGATGGCGTCGGGCTCGCCCGGGAACGCCGCGGTGAACAGGGGCGCGTAGCCGCGAACCGCGCGCAAGACGCTCGTCACGCGAGCCGGCTGTCCCATGTCCATCTCGTCGCGCGACAGGAGCGGCCCCTTCGCCTGCGTCGCGAGATCGGGAGCTCGACCGTCCCAGAACTGGGCCACGTGGCGAGCGGCGTTGAACACCGTCGGGGCGTTGCGCCGGCCCGGTCGCCCGTCGACACCGAGCGAGACCGCCTTGCCATCCGCACCACCGCGGTCGAGCGGGTGACACGTGTTGCACGACACCTTGCCATCGCGCGACAGGCGCGGTTCGAAGAACAGATGCTTGCCGAGCTCGACCATCTCGACGACACCCTCGGTGCGCTGCACCGACTTGAAGCGCCGCAACAAGCGAGGGTTGATGTTGCTCGACGACGCCGTCGACGCGGGGAGGGGATCGAGCTCGAGGGCGGGTTCGTGTGCGACCGCATCACGACAGCCCGCGGTTGCGAGCCAGACCAGAAAAACCAGACGCATCTCAACTAGGTCGGCCACCCCCTCCGGGCATGAATCAGGGGATCACCCAGAGCTGTTGCGCCAAAGCCCTACTGCATCGCGGGCACGCGCAAGGTGAAGGCACTGCCGACGTGGGGCGTCGACTCGACGGTGAGCGTCCCGCCGCAGCGCTCGACGATCTGCCGGACGACGAACAGGCCGAGCCCGGTCCCCCGGTCCCCCGAGCGCGTCGTGAAGTACGGCTCGAAGATCAGCGGCAGGTTCGCATCGGGGATGCCGATGCCGTTGTCGCGGACGATGCAGGTGATCCCGTCCTCGTTCTTGAGCTCGATCGAGACCACGGGCTTGCGCTCGTCGATCCCGCAGGCGTCTTGGGTCGCCTCGACGGCGTTCTTGATCAGGTTGATCAAGACCTGCTCGACATCCGCGCGCTCCGCCGAGATCACGGTGGGCTGTTCCGGGATCGTCATGTCGACGGTGACGTGCTTGAGGCTCGCCCCGACCCGCAACATCTCGATCGCGTCGCGCACCGTCGCACCGAGGTCGGTGGTGCCGGTCGACAGCCGAGGTCGGCCGTACGCGAGGAGTCCGCGGGCGTGACTCTCGAGGTGCGCTTCGACGTGCTCGAGCGTCTCGAGGTCCTCTTCGCACGGCGGTTGCCCAGCGGCGACGTCCTCTCGGATCATCTGCACGGAAGCTCGAAAGGCCGCGAGCAGGTTATTGAGCTCGTGCCCGACGGCACCCGCCATCGTGCCCAGCGAGGCAAGGCGTTCGGCCCGGCACAGGTGATCCGACATCGATGCGAGCTTGCGTTCGAGCAGGTCGCGATCGGCGGTGACGAGCCGGGCTTGCTCGATGGCGTCCTCCAGCGCGCGCTGGAGCTGCGGTGGTGCGCAGGGCTTGGTCAGGAAGCGGAACACGTGGCCGTCGTTGACCGCGGCCATCGCACCGGCGACTGACGCCTGGCCGGTCAGCAGCACCCGAACCGTCTCCGGCGCGACGATCTTTGCGCTCGCGAGGAACTGCGCGCCGTTCATCCCGGGCATCTGGAAGTCGGAGACCACGACGGTGTAGGGGCCGTTGTCGACGAGCTTCGCGAGCCCTTCCAAGCCGCTGGTCGCGACATCGACGTCGAACACGCGACGGAACGAATCGCGAAAGCTGTCGAGGATCTGGGGCTCGTCGTCGACGAACAGGACTCTCGGTAGGCGGCCGGGGCGCACTGCGAGCATCAGTGCTCCTGAGACGGGACGATCACGCGGATCCGGCTCGGCATCGTGCCGTCCGGAAAATTGCGGACGCGTGCAAGGAACCCCACCGTGACTTCCCCACCTCGAGCGACGAGGAGCGCGCCGCTCGTGAACTTGACGTCCTCCGCGAACACCATCCCGGGTCGCAGGGCCCCGGGTGCGAGCTCGCGCACCTCGACGCGTCGTGCCGGTGACCCGCGAATGGCGACGAGGGCGGCGAGGATCTCGGGATCGTAGGTATCGCGTCCGCGCAGCGTCTCCGCTGCGAGCGCGGGGTCCAGGCCTTGGGTCTCCAGCGTGTCGAGCTCGATCGCGAGCCGCAGGATCGCCGCGCCGCGCTGGACGAAGTCGGTCGTCGCCGTCCGGTGAGTCGCGCGGCCAGAACCGGCGAGGATCGCTCGCACCTGCTCGAGGCGCGGGATGTGACCGATCAATTGCTCGACGACATCGGGTGCACGCGCGCAGGCCGTGCGCTCCGCCTCGTCGAGCGGCTTGCCGTAGAACAGCTTCTCGGAGGTCTCCGGCGAGACGCCGACGAACCCGAGCGGCCACAACATCGCCGCACACTCGATCTGCCAGCGCGGTTGCAGGCCGAGCTTGTCGGCGACATCGAGGGTGGTCTTCTTGATCCGAGCCGCGCGCCCGAACGCCATCGGGTTGACGATCGCGAGGACATCGACGAGCGCCTTGATGCTCCCCTGGAGGGTCTCCTCGAGCAGGACCTTCTCGGCGGTGACCAGGCGGCGCTGCTCGCAGGCAGCATCGATCGCAGCCGTCAGCGAGGCGGGCGCACATGGCTTGGTCAGGAACCGGAAGATCTGACCCTCGTTGACCGCGCTGATCGCGGACTTCATGTCCGCTTGCCCGGTGAGCAGGATCCGGATCGCGTCGGGTGCGACGGTGCGAACCTTCGACAGGAAGGCCGCGCCATCCATGTGCGGCATGCGCATGTCGCTGATCACGACGGCGACGTCGCGATAGCGTTCGAGCGTATCGAGGCCGGAGGCACCGCTGGTCGCGGTCTCGACCTTGAACCGCCGGCCCAGGATCAGCTCGAGGCCCTCGAGCACGCCTGCTTCATCGTCGACACAGAGGATGCGATAGCGTTCGGCGGAGATCATGCCAGCCCTTCCGCGCGCGCGCAGTCCTCGGCGATCGCTCGCCATGCGGGAAGTTGAGAGGCCACACCCACGCTCGCGAGAAACGCCTCGTCGAGCTCGGAGGACTTGCCGACCAGGGCGCCGGCGGCGTGCACGATCGCGAGGAGCTCGTGCTTGTCCTCGGTCATCGCCGAAGGCGTGTGGTGATAGGCGACCGCTTCGAGGATCGTGAAGGGCAACCCCCACAACCCGAGCAGGTAACCGCCGACCTCGGCATGCCCGACGCCGGCCTCGGCTTCGTCGAGCCGGCCGAGGGCGAGGATGAGCTTGCCGAGGTCGTGGACCAGCGCCGCGGTGAACGCCTCCTCGGCGAGTGCCGGCGGTGCCATGCGCTTCGCGGCGCGCGCACATGCGATCGAGAACCGCTGGAACTCTTCGAGCGACGCGCCTTCGATCCGGATGTCCTTCGCGACGGCGAACGTATTCGCCGTCAGGACCAGCACCTTGAGGAGCTCGATCCCGAGCAGCCCGACCGCTTGCTGGATCGACCGCACGTCGCGTCGCGTCCCGAAGTACGACGAGCTGACGAGCTGCAGCACCTTCGCGCTCATCGCCGTGTCGCGCTCGATCACGCGGCACACGTCGGCGAGCCCCTTCGTGGGATCATTGGCGATCGCGGTGAGCTGGTGATACGCCTGGGGGATCGACGGCAGCCGATCGATACGTCCGACCACAGCCTTGACCTCGTCGCTCTCGATGCGCAAGCGCAGCGCGTGGACTCGCTCGATGGTGGAGCGAAGGATGGTGCCGTCACAGGGCTTGCTGAGGAACTGATGGGCGACGCTGATCGCGCGGGTGACGGCTTCGCGGTCGGCGTGCCCCGACAACACGATGCGCGAGATGCTCGGATGCTCGGCCTTGACCTGGGCGAGCAGCTGCGCGCCATCCATCCCGGGCATCCGCATGTCGGTGACCACGATGTCGAACGCGGAGGCCGCGAGGAGCTCGAGGGCTTCGCGACCGTTGGCGGCGAAGGTCATGTCCCAACGCTTGCGCTCCTTGCGGAGGACGTCGGAGAGACTGTCGAGTACCGCTGGTTCGTCGTCGACAAACAGGATCCGCGCGCGCATCATCACTCTCCAAATCGTCCGCCCTTCCCAACCATGTCTCCGGCCGTGACCGAGGAGACCCCTACCGATCCCTCAGGCGGCGTACTTGCGGAGCTTCTCGACGAGCGTGGTGCGGTTGAGGCCGAGCAGTGCCGCTGCCTCGGTCCGATTGCCGCCGGCCTTGGAGAGAGCGCGCTCGATCAACTGCTTCTCGAGGCTCTCGAGTGCTGAGCGGAGATCGAGCGACGATGTGTCGGGGGCGACCGACGTGATGTTGGCGACCGGAATCGACGGCGACGAGCCCGACGCCTTGAGCGGCGCCGCTTCGCCGGTGGCGCGCGCGAACTTCGCCTTCGCACCCGGGATCTGGAGGTCGGCATCCGACAGCTTGCTCTTGCGAGCGAGGAGGACGGCGCGCTCCATCATGTGCGAGAGCTCGCGAACGTTGCCCGGCCAGTGATACGCGAGCAGTGCGTTGCGGGCGCTCGCGTCGAGCCCTTCGATCACGCGACCGAGGCGCTCGGACGAGCGGGCGATGCAGAGCTCGGCGATCTGGATGACGTCCTCGGGGCGGTCGCGGAGCGAGGGCAGCTCGATGGGCACCACGGCGAGGCGGAAGTAGAGGTCCGCGCGGAACTTACCCTCGGCGACCATCTCTTCGAGGTTGCGGTGGGTGGCAGCGACGATGCGAACGTCGACGGGAACGTCGGTGTCAGAACCGACCGGGCTGACGACGCGCTCTTCGAGGACGCGGAGCAGCTTGGCCTGTGCGGAGAGCGGCAGGTCGCCGATCTCGTCGAGGAAGATGGTGCCTTCGTTCGCCGTCATGAAGCGGCCCGGGCGGGCGTTCATCGCACCGGTGAACGCGCCCTTGATGTGACCGAACAGCTCGCTCTCGAGCAAGGTCTCGGGGATCGCGGCGCAGTTGACCGGAATGAAGGGCCGGTTGCGGCGCGGCGACGCGCGGTGTGCGGCGCGCGCGAACAGTTCCTTACCCGAGCCGGTCTCGCCGGTGATGAGGATGCTGCACGTACTCGGTGCCACCTGTCGGATGGTCTCGAGCGCGTCGATCACGCGCGGCGATTCGCCGATGATTTCAGGGGCAAACTGCGAGCGCCACATCCCAAAATCCATCTGCATGATGACGAGACGTTGTGCGAAGGACGGGCCACTCGGTGCGCGTTAGTTGTCGGTTAGCTTACCGAGCAGAGTGAATGAGTTTCTCCGTGGGTAGCGGACCCTACATGCAGCAGGCCTGAGTCATTCGTGACTCACCCCCAGGGTGCTCGGTGACTCATCTGGAGTCCGGATTACATATTCAAGAGATGGATCGACCTCGAAAGATCTTCATGCAGAGGTAGAGCGATCTCTGTTTTCGCGAGGGAGAGATCTCCTCGCGCACGAGACGGACCCAACGCAGAACGCGACCGCGAGTCCATCGCGATCGCGTTTCGCCGAGCGTGAGGCGCGACTAGCTGCGACTCGGCAAGTGCATCGTGAAGCACGAGCCATCCGTGTACGAGTAGTCGATCGTGCCGCCGTGCGCTTCGCAGGCGAGCCGACAGAAGTAGAGACCGAAGCCGCGCTTGCCATTGGTGCCGCGCGCGTACTTCACGAACAGCTGCTTGCAGAGCTCGTCGGGAACCTTCGGACCACTGTTGAAGACCGAGAGCTCGGTGACGGCGCCGTCGAGCTGATCCGCGATCCGGCCCGACACCTTGATGATGCCGCCGCGATCGCAGTAGCGATGCGCGTTGCCGACGAGGTTGTGGAGGACACGTTCGATCAGCGCGCGATCGAAGTTGCCGGTCGCATCCGCATCGCAGGCGATCTCGAACTTGACGTCCTTGTTCGGGGCCGCCGCGTGGACCTCGATGACCGAGCGGATCACCGAGTTGAGGTTGCAGTTCTCGCGCTGCGGCTTGCACGCGGCATCTTCGAAGCGTGCGATGTCGACGAAGTTCGCGACCAGCCCTGACATGCGGCGGAGCGCATCGCCGGTGGCGCGGAGGGCGTGGAGCTCGTCGCCTTCGATCGACAGCACCTCCTTGAGGTAGTCGATATTGGAGACGGCCACGGCGAGACCATTATTGAGATCGTGCGCGAGCATCGCGGAGGCCTCGGCGCCGTAGGCGATCACGCGGTCGGCGCGCTCCTGGGCGAGGCGCTGCTCGACGAACGCCTGCTGGGTCCGTGCCGCGGCGATCATCCGGCGGCGGAGCTCCGGAATCGCGGCCGGCTTGGCGAGCATGTCGTCAGCGCCGGCGTCGAAGCAGGCGGAGCGCGTCGCCTCGTCGTCCTGCCCCGACAGCATCGTGATCCAGAGCGCCGGACCATGGAGGCGCTTGAGCTTCTGGACGACCTCGATGCCGGGAGTCGGCATGTTGAAGTCGACGATCGCGATGTCGGGAGGTGTCTGCTCCGCGATCGTGAGTGCGGGACCGCCATCCTCGGCGGTGAACACGTGGAAGCCGGCGCGCGACATCGCCGCCGAGATCGCGCGCCTGACACGCGCATCATCGTCGACGATCAGGATGCGTACGCCAGCAGGCGCCGTTGCGGGCGCTTCGACGGGTAGGTCTCGGGCGGACAGGTTCACGGCAGTGGCGGTCGGCTGCTAGCGACATGCCAGCAAGCACGCTCCTTGATTCGTCAGCTTGCGCGGTTTGTAGAGGGGCAAAGCGTCAACGCCGCCGACATTGGCGGAACGCGTAGGCCGTGAGATCGGCTAGTTCCGCGGGCACATCGCTTGCTGAGAAGCCCGCTCGTATGAGCGATCAACCAGCGGAACCGAAGAAGGATGACAAGGACAAGCCGAAGGGCCCGAAGGGTTCGAAGCTGCTGCCGCTGCTCGTGGTGGTGAACCTCGCGGCGACCGGCTTCACCGCCTTCAAGGTGATGACGACGAAGCCCGCCCACGCAGAGCCCCCGCCGCCGGAGCACCCGAAGCCGATCTCGAACGAGGTCGTCGGGCCGGTGATCGCGATGGACCCGTTCGTCGTCAACCTCGACGAGCCGGGCACGTCGCGCTACCTGAAGCTGACGCTCCAGCTGGAGCTGATCTCCGCCGAGTCGGAGGCGGTGATCACCAAGAACAAGCAGCTGATCCGCGATGGCGTGCTCAGCCACCTGTCCGGGCTCAAGCACGCGGACACGCTCGGTGCGCCGGCGAAGGAGAAGCTGCGCACCGCGATCATGGAGAAGATCGAGAAGCTCGTCGGCCCCAATCAGGTGCGCCGGATGTTCTTCCAGGAGTTCGTGGTCCAATGAGTCAGTCATCCCCCTACGTGATCGGCAGACCGATCGGCCCGGGCTACGCACCGTTCGTGATCGCGGAGCTGTCCGCGAATCACCTCGGCAGCCTCGAGCGGGCGCTCGCGATCGTCGACGCCGCCGCCGATGCGGGCGCGGATGCGATCAAGCTGCAGACGTTCACGCCGGCGTCGATGACCCTCGACGCGCACGGCCAGGGCTTCGATATCGACGACGGCCCGTGGAAGGGCCGCTCGTTGTGGGAGCTCTACGACGAGGCGCACACGCCGTGGGAGTGGCACGAGACGTTGTTCGCGCACGGCAGGAGTCGTGGCCTCGTGGTGTTCTCGACGCCGTTCGATGCGATCGCGGTCGAGCGGTTGGACCGCCTCGGCGCCCCGTGTTTCAAGATCGCCTCGTTCGAGGTCGGTGACCTCGAGCTCGTCGCCTGTGCGGCGCGCACCAACAAGCCCCTGATCATGTCGACCGGCATGGCCTCCGATGCGGAGGTCGCGGAGGCGGTCGAGGTCGCGCGGACCCACGGCAACGGCGGCGTCGCGATCCTGCATTGCGTGTCGGGCTATCCGACGCCGATCGAGCAGACCAACCTGAGGCGGCTCGACGCGCTCCTGCAGTTCGCCGACATCGTCGGGATCTCCGATCACTCGCCGGGTGCGCTGGTGCCGATCGCCGCCGTCGCGCGTGGCGCATGCCTGATCGAGAAGCACCTGACGCTTTCACGCAGCGATGGCGGCCCGGATGCGGGGTTCTCGCTGGAGCCGTCGGAGCTGGTCGAAGTGGTCGCCGGCGCGAAGCTCGCGTGGCAGGCCCTCGGCGACGGCAGCACGAAGCGCCCCGCGGTGGAGAACACCTCCCGCGCGTTCCGTCGCTCGCTGTACGCCGTCAACGATATCGCGCCGGGGGAACCGCTGACGCGCGACAACGTGCGTTCGATCCGTCCTGGGTTCGGGCTCGCACCACGCGAGCTGCCAGCGGTCCTCGGCAAGGCTGCGAAGGTCGCGATCGCACGCGGGACGCCGCTCGCGTGGGAGCTGATCTCGTGATCACGCTACGCGCAGCACGGTTCGTCGATTGCCTCGACGTCTACCGCTGGAACTTCGCTCCCGACGTGCGGGCGCAGTCGACCACGCAGCTCGCGGTGTCGCTGAGCGACCACGCGAAGTGGTTCAGCAGGCGACTGCGCTCGACCGATCCGATCTGGATCGTCCTCGAGGACTTTCTTCCAATCGGTGTCGTGCGGTTGGATCGGACCGGCGACGCCGCGCGGATCTCGATCTCGCTCTCGCCCGACGCACGCGGTCGTCAGATCGGCCGCAAGGCGATCGAGCTCGCGTGCCGTGCGAGTGGCTACGCGGTCACCGCCGAGGTCGCGGTGACCAACACCGCCAGTCAGAAGTGCTTCGAAGCCTGTGGCTTCACCCTCGCGGACCGCACGGCGGACCGCTTCACCTATCGATGGAGTGCATGATGGGAATGGATGGCGAGACCAGTCAGCTCGCGTTGTGGCGCTCGGAGTTCGGGCGCTCGTATACGGACCGCAATGACCGCGAGAAGCCCGAACGCGTCGAGTCGTGGCGCCGGGTACTCGAAGGCATCACCGTCAACCGCGCACTCGAGGTCGGCTGCAATGTCGGCTGGAACCTCGAGTATCTGCGCCGCCTCGCGATCCCGGAGATCTACGGGATCGAGCCGCAGCCGTACGCGGTCGAGCGCGCGCGCTGGCGTGGCCCGGCGTTCGGCGTGCTCCAGGGCACCGCGTTCGACCTGCCGTTCAAGACCAGCTGGTTCGACCTCGCCTTCACCAGCGGCGTGTTGATCCACATCGCGCCCGAGAGCATCGCCACCGCGCTCGACGAGATCTATCGCGTCTCGAACCGCTACATCGTCGCGATCGAGTACGACGCGTCGACCGAGCAGGAGATCAGCTACCGCGGTCACGCCGGGGCCCTGTGGAAGCGCGACCACGGCAAGCTGTGGCAACAGCGCTATCCCGACCTCAAGCTGATTCGCAGCCTCGAGTTGAAGGAAGAGCACGGCTACGACGACTGCACCGCACACCTGTTCGAGAAGCAGGTCTGAGATGAGCGTCGTCGCGATCGTCCAGGCGCGGATGGGTTCGAGCCGACTGCCGGGCAAGGTCCTCGAGGACATCGCCGGCGAGACCATGCTCGCGCACGTGGTGGCGCGGGTCCGTGCTGCGCGGACGATCGACGAGGTCGTGATCGCGACGTCGACCCAACCCGGCGATGATCAGCTCGTCCGCGAGGCCGATCGTCTCGGTGCCGGCGTGTTTCGCGGCAGTGAAGCAGATGTGCTGTCGCGCTATCTCGGCGCGGTCCGGCAGTTCGGCGCGAGCGTGATCGTGCGGGTGACGTCGGACTGTCCGCTGCTCGAGCCGAGTGTCGTCGACCATGTCGTCGAGTCCCTGCGCTGGGATGTCGACTATGCGTCGAACACCCACCAGCGCACGTTTCCCCGTGGTCTCGATGTCGAGGCGCTGTTTCGCGAGACCCTCGAGCGGATCGCTTCCAAGGCGACCTCGCCGCAGGCTCGGGAGCACGTGACGGCTTACATTGTCGAGCAACCGGCCGAGTTCCGTGTTCGCCGCGTCGTCGACTCCGTCGACCATTCGGATCTGCGGTGGACCGTCGATACGGCGGAGGACCTCGAGCTCGTCCGCCAGATCTACGCCTTGTCCTCGCAACGTCTCCCTTACCACCGGCTCGTCGAGCTGGTTCTCGCCCGGCCAGACCTGGCGGCGATCAACGCACACGTGGAGCAGAAGATCGTGCAGAGGCAAGTCCATGTCCGCTGAGCTACTTGGAGCGTGGCAAACCTCCCTGACGGAGCTCGGCGATCTCGGCGCGGTCCTCCGCGACGCGATCGAGGGCGACAACGCGCTCGGCGCGATCGCGACGATGTACGAGATGCGTCGCGTGCGCTCGGCGCTCGCTCGCGTCGAGGCACCGGCGACACTCGTCGGCAACGGCGCAGAAGCCGCCGCGATCGGCGATGTCGCGATGCTGGTCGGTGCAGCCCGGCGCGCCGAGATCACGATGCAGCAATGGCTGACGCGCCCGCTGCCGGGTGATGCGGCCCTCTTGACGACGCCGCTCGGCACCGCGGCGCTCGCCGACGCGATCCTCCCTGAAGTCTGGGACTCCGAGAGCGACCTCGTCGTCCTGGTGGGTGCGGGCCTGGGTGGAGTCGCCCAGATCCTGTGCGACCTCGGTCAGAAGCGCATCGTCACGTTAGATGGCGATGGCGATGGCGATGGCGACGCGCTCCGCACGCAATCGATCGAAGAGCTGTCGGCGACGATTCGCACCCTGGTACCGAACGCGCCGCAGCAGTTCACGCTCAAGGCCGCGCTGACGGCCGACCGCGAGCGCGTCGAGGCCGCTGCCGAGGCGGTGCGCGACGTACTCGGTGATCTGCGAATCCACCGCAACACGGTGCGCGCGTTCTCGGAGACCTGGGTCGAACAAGGCCTCGCGAACCTCCCAGCCCTCGGCAAGTGGCCCTCGGTGGCCGCGGTCGGCGATGCGTTCGCAGGCAAGCCCATGGTGATCGTCGCGCCGGGCCCCTCGCTCGCGAACAATGCTGCGCTGCTGCGCGGCCTCCAGGGCAAGGCGATCATCACCTGCTTCTCGCACTCGCTGAAGCCGGTGCTCGCGGCCGGGGTCGTCCCCGACTTCGTCGTCACCGTCGATCCGCAGGATGTTCGCTATCACTTCGCCGGCTGCGACCTGTCGCAGACCTGCCTCGTCAACGCCGCGACGGTGCATCCCTCGCTGTTCGACCTCCCCGCGAAGCGCTTCCTGACGCTGTCCGCGAACTGCGCGATCGACGACTGGATCTTCGACGCGCTCGGCGAGGATGCGCTCGTCCCGGGCGGTGGCTCGGTCGCGACCAGTGCGTTCTCGCTCGCGCTGCGCTGGAAGTGCGATCCGATCATCTTCGTCGGGCTCGACCTGTCGTTCCCGGGCGGCCAGTACTACGTCTCGACCTCGAGCGACGGCAACGCCCGCGCGAACGTCGTCGACGGGGTGATGCGCGTCGAGGGCTGGAGCCCCGGCTTCACCGCGATGAAGACCGACAATCAGCGTGGAGACTCGGCTCCCGAGCGCGTCGTCGAGCTCCCCGGCTGGCACGGCGGTACGGTGCCCTCGAGCCACATGTTCGGCTTGTTCCATCGCTGGTTCGTCGAGCGGATGAAGCACGTCGGCGACACCCGCGTGCTCAACTGCACCGAGGGCGGCGCCGCGATCGCGGGCATGGAGCACGTGCCCTTGCGCGATGCCGGGCTGATCGACGAGGTCTCGGTCTCGGCGATGCTCGACGAGATCATCCATCCCCACGATGTCGTGCGGATCGCCCTGCTCTCCGACCACCTCGATCGCTACGGTAGCGGCATGCGCTGCGCGCGCAGCCTCGCCGGTCGCGCGAAGAAGCTGATCGATGCAGGGGACACCGGTGCGACGCTCGAGCGGGTCGAGAGGATCCTCGCCGCGTCGATGCGACCGCTGCAGTTCGTCTCCCTCCTCGCACAGCGCGAGGTCGATCGCGCGTTCGATGTCGCTCGCCGCTACGGCTGCGCCGACGACTACCTCGCGGCCTCGCGCCGCCTGCTCGACACGCTCCTCGGTGCCATCGGCACGCTGGAACCTGCGATGACACGTGCCAGGACCCGCCTCGGAGAGGTGGGAAACGGGTGTGCTGGAAACGGGAGTGCTGGAAACGGGAGTGCTGGAAACGGGAGTGCTGGAAACGGGAGTGCTGGAAACGGGAGTGCTTGATGAGTCGCGAGCTCGTACTCGGAGTCGACTTCGGGTCGAGCTCGACGATCGGTGGCGTCCTGATCAACGATCAGATCCAGCTCGTTCACGAGCAGAACGATCCGGTCATTCCTTCTGTCGTCTACATCCCCGATCGCGGCCCGCCCGAGATCGGGCGCAAGGCCGTCGCCCGCCAGCTCACCGACCCCAGCCGCGTCGTGCGATCGATCAAGCGCGTGCTCGGCCTCGAGCCCGACTCCGAGCTCGCGCGCCACTACGCGTCGACGGTTCCGTTCAAGGTCGAGCGCGTCAACAACCGGATCACGCTCAAGTTGCCGTCGGGCGAGGTCGTCCCCGAGCAGATCGTTGGCTGGGTACTCGACAAGATGCGCCAGCTCGCCGAGGCGCGGTTCGGCGCGAAGGTGAAGCGTGTCGTGATGACGATGTCGGCAGCGGCGCCCCCGGGCTATCGCGAAGCGGCGATCCGCGCAGCGCGCGTCGCCCAGCTCGAGATCGCCGAGTTCGTCGCCGAGCCGATCGCCGGCACGCTCGCCCTCGACCTCCATCGCACGCCCGGCAATCGCCGGATCGTCGTCTGTGACTTCGGTGGTGGCACGTTCGACGTCTCCGCGGTGATCCAGCGCAACCTGGCGTTCTCGCCGGTCGCCACGCACGGCGATCACTACCTCGGCGGCGACGACCTCGATCACGCCCTCGCCGAGGCGATCGCCGGCACGGTGTACCGGACGTCTCGCTACGACATGCACAAGGACCTGGTGAGGTGGAACGAGCTGCTGCTGCGCTGCGAGCTGTCCAAGCGCGCGCTATCGGGCAAGCACGAGGTCCCGTTCCTGATGCGCGAAGCCTTTCGGATGGGCGGTCAGGTCAAGGACCTCCAGCTCACGCTCGATCGCCCGTGGGTGCGCGCGGTGTGGACGAACCTTCTGGATCGCGTGTGCGCGGTCGTCGACGAGCTGCTCCGTCGCGCCGGGTGGTCGCCGGAGTCGGTCGACCACGTCGGGCTGATCGGTGGCACCTCGCTGGTGCCGATGGTCCGCGAAGTGCTCGCGACCGTGTTCCCTCCAGCCAAGCTCGTGCTCGCACATGCTCCCGAGCTGGCTGTCGCACAAGGAGCCACCTTGCTCACCGCGCGTCATCGCCGCGAGGGCACCAGTGGCTCGATCCCGGTCCTGCTCGACGATGTCGCGTGACTGTCGTCGGGACTGACGATCGCCAGCCTGACGCCCTCTCGTAACCGGGTGGATCTGCTGGCTCCGAGCTGGCGCACGCCTCGCAGAACACGGCTGCGATGACACTCTCCAGCTACGGCCGTCAGACGATCGACGACGCGGACTGCGCCGCGGTCCTCGAAGCGCTGCGAGCACCGCAGCTGACCTGCGGACCGCTGGTCGCCCGGTTCGAGCAAGCCCTCGGGGCCTGGCTCGGCGCCGAGCACGTCAGCGTGTGCTCGAACGGCACCGCCGCGCTGCACCTCGCGTACGCCGCCCTCGGCATCGGCGAGGGCGACGAGATCATCACCACCCCGATCACGTTCTCTGCGACGGCGGCCGCGGCGTACTACGTCGGGGCGACTGTCCGGATCGCGGACGTCGATCCGCGCACCGGAAATCTCGATGCGAAGTCGGTCGAGGCGCTGATCGGCTCGCGCACGCGCGCCCTCGTGCCCGTCCACCTCGGTGGCCTTCCCGCCGACATGGAGCAGCTGTGGGCGCTCGCGAAGCAGCACGGTCTCCGGGTCATCGAGGATGCGTGCCACGCGCTCGGCGCGACGTATCACACCCGCAAGGTCGGTTCGCTGCGATCCGACGCGACGGTGTTCAGCTTTCATCCCGTCAAGCACATCACCACCGGTGAAGGGGGTGCCGTGGTCGTTCGCGAGGCACGGCACAAGGCCCGCATCGATCGGCTTCGCCATCACGGTGTCGAACGCGATGCTGCCAGGCTCCAGACGCCGGCCGCCGGCGCGTGGTCGTACGAAGTCCAGGAGCTCGGCTGGAACTACCGGCTGCCCGACTTCGCGTGCGCGCTCGGCATCACCCAGCTCGCGAAGCTCGAGGGCTTCCTCGTTCGCCGGCGTGCGCTCGCCGCCCGCTATCGCGAGCTCCTGGCGAACACCTTCGGTGAAGGCCTGCAGGCGCCCGTCGAGCTCGCCGATCGCGAGTCCGCGTATCACCTGTTCGCCGTCGCGATCGACTTCGCGAAGTTCGAGACCACGCGCGCGAACGTCGTCGCACACCTGACCGCGGCGGGCATCGGCACGCAGGTCCACTACATCCCGCTGCTGCACCACCCGCTCCATGCGAGCCGCTGTCCCCAGGACCTCGCGCGCCCGCATCACGGAGCAGACAGCTACTACGCCCGGACGCTCTCGCTTCCGTTGCACCAAGCCCTCGAGCTCGCCGACATCGATGTCGTCGTAGCCGAATTGCACCGCGCTCTCGTTGGAGGTTGCTGATGAAGACTCTTTCTCAGGTTGCGAACACCAGCTGCCTCGACGGCCGCACCATCCTCATCACCGGTGGCACCGGCTCTTTCGGCAAGGCCTTCGTCCTGCGCGCGCTGCAGTCGAAGGCGAAGAAGATCATCGTGTTCTCGCGCGACGAGCAGAAGCACTATCAGCTCGAGCGCGAGCTCAAGGATCGCCGGCTGCGGTTCTTCGTCGGCGACATCCGCGATCGCGATCGCCTGAACACCGCGCTGCGCGACGTCAACCTCGTGATCCACGCGGCGGCCATGAAGCACGTGCCGATCTGCGAGTACAACCCGATCGAGGCGGTCCAGACCAACGTCAACGGCGCGCGCAACCTGATCGAGGCGGCGATGGCGAACGGCGTCGAGAAGGTCCTCGCGCTGTCGACCGACAAGGCGGTGTCGCCGGCGAACCTCTACGGCGCGACCAAGCTGTGCATGGAGAAGCTCCTCACCGCCGCCAACGCGTACGCGGGCGACCGGTGGACGCGGTTCTCGATCGTTCGCTACGGCAACGTGATGGGCTCGGCCGGGAGCGTGATCCCGCTGTTCCGGTCCCAGCAGAAGGGCGGCAAGCTGACGATCACCGACGCCCGGATGACCCGGTTCTGGATCGAGATGGACGACGCGGTGAACCTCGTGCTGCGCGGCCTCGAGCTGATGTCGGGCGGCGAGATCTTCATCCCGAAGCTGCCGACCTCGGACATCGAGACGCTGGCCGAAGCGGTCGCGCCGGGCGTGCCCCGGAGCACGATCGGTATTCGGCCCGGCGAGAAGCTCCACGAGACGCTGATCTCGGTCGAAGAAGCGCGCCGCACCTCGGACCTCGACGACGTGCTCGTGATCTGGCCCGAGTTCCAGTTCCACTCGACGCTCACGGGCTTCCGCCCGGGCCGTCCCGTTCCGGAAGACTTCGTCTACTCGAGCGACAGCGCCGAGCCGCGGCTCGATCTCGCAGCCACCCGCACGATGGTCGAGCGAGTCGCCTAGTCATGTCGCGTTCGCGGATCCTGTTCCGCGCCGATGCGTCCTCCGAGCTCGGCTTCGGTCACGTCGCACGGCTGTGCGCGTTGATCGAGGAGGTCGAGGCGCAGGGGCACGAGGCGATCGCCATGTTCGGCGGCGACTTGCAGGCGATCCGCGCGTGGGCTTGTGATCGGAAGATTTCGGTCGACCTCCGTGAGTGGGCTCCCACCGCGGTGGTCAATGCCGTCGACCATCCGCGCGTTCGTGCGCTGGTGATCGACGGACCGGAGCTCGCACGTTCGCTCGTTCCCAGGCTTCCAACCCACCTACACACGATGCTCCTCGACGACATGGGAAAGGTGCCGCTGGCGTGCGGCGCCGTGGTCAACCAGAACATCCACGCACCCGAGCTCGCCGCGTCGTATCCGAACGCGCAGCGCCGGTTGCTCGGCCGCCGCTACCTGATGCTCCGCAAGGACATCCGCAGGCATACCCGCGGCGCGTGCCGGCCGATGCGAGCCGCTCGCCTGCGTGTGGTGATCACCTTCGGCGGCAGTGATCCGGTCAACGCGACCGCACGCACGCTCCGGCTGCTCCCTGCCGAGCGACCGCTCGACATCGTCGTGATCGCGGGCCCCGGCTATCGCGGTGACGAGGAGTTGCGAACGTCGATCGCCATCGCCACCGAGCAAGGTCACCTCGTCGACGTGCAACGCGCACCCGAGGATCCGGGCGCGTTGTTCGTCAGTGCCGATGCCGCGATCTGCTCCGCCGGCGGCACGCTCGGCGAACTCGCCTTTCTCGGCTGCCCCGCACTCGCCTACGCGATCGTGCGCGATCAGATCGCACCCGCGCGCCACCAGGTCCACGAGGGCCTGATCGCCGGAGGTCGCTCGTGGGCCGACACCGATGACGCCACGCTTCGAGAGGACATCCACGGGTTCGTCGTCGACGACGCGGGCCGTGCCGCGATTCGCAAGCTCGCCTTGGCTACCGCCGACGCCGACGGGGCCCGCCGCATCATCGAGGAAGGACTAGCCGCATGAGTGGATCTCGCGTCACCCAGACCATCAAGGCCGTGTTCGGACGATCAGGCCATTCAGAGTCAACGCCACCACCGAAGCGAACCCAGACGCAGACGCTGCGCGCGCTCGTGCAGAGCTTCGACAACTCCCCCACGCCGGAGGAACCGGCGGCGCCGCTGACGCTGCTGGACATCATCAAGGAGGTCGAGGCAGGTGGGATTCCCGAGGTCGACACGCGGGCGTGGTCGGGGCTGGCGGAGGACGTCCTTGCGAACTCGGCGGAGCTCCCTCCTCTGCCGTCGTTCCCAGCGGTGGCGGGGCAGGTGATGTCGATCATCAATCGTCCCAACCTCGACGTCAACGAGCTGGTTTCGCTGGTCCAGCGCGATGCGGCGATCGCGTCGACGCTGATCCGGGCAGCCAACACCGCGGCATTCTCGCCGGCGACGTCGATCAACTCGCTGCGTGGAGCGATCTCTGCGCTCGGGACGCAGCAGGTCTACAACGTCGTGATCGCGAGCTCCGGTCGAAAGTTCTACGAGATCGCGACCAAGGCCGAGCTCGCGCTGTTTCCGGATCTGTGGAGCTCGATGTTCGGTGCCGCGACCGCAAACGCGTTCACCGCGTGCCGGTTCGCCCTCGACGTCAAGCACGCGAAGGTCGATACCTCGCTACTCGCCGGCTTGCTCGCGGATCTCGGCAGGCCGATCGCGCTGCGGATCATCGCGAAGCTGCTCCTCGCGAAGGGCAAGCCGGTCGACGAGGCGGTCGTCCTGGCGGCGCTCGACGAGGTCGGTCCACAGATCAGTGGCCGCATGATCGAGGCGATGCAGTTGCCCACGGTGGTCGAGCTCGACAGCCCGGAGTGGCACATCGGTCAGCTGGTCGCCGCGATCGGTGCGGTCCAGCGGCGCACGCTCAGGATCTGGGCGAACGCCGGTGTCGTTCGCGACTACTCGGAGCGGTTGTCGCTGACACCGAAGGTGGTCAAGGGCCTGTTCAGTCTACGCGCGACGTACCAAGAGACGTCGCAGAACATGTTCCGCTAGTCACCTCGCCATCACGACCAGGTAGCGCTCGATCAACGCGCGCTGCTTGTCGTCGATGTTCGATCGCTCGACCATGTCGGCGACGTGCTTGGGCCACTCCGCGGCGCGGTACTCGGCCGGCAACGGCGTGCGGTGACAGCCGCTGCACTTGCGGATCAGGAGGGTTCGTCCCTCCGTCAGCTCGGCGAGCCCGACGTTGCCGCGCTCCGCATCGAGAGCCGTCGCCTGTGGCGGTGGCTTCGTGCAACCAATCAGAACTACGAGGAATGCGAGGTGGCGCACGGATAACTGAAACTAGCTTTCAATTTCGTTGCTCGTCAAGCACTCGCCGGTGTACGAGTAGGAAAATGAAAGCTGTTTTCAATCTCGGCCTGTGTCTCGTCGTTGCCGCGTGTGGCGGCGGTGATGACGACGGGCTCGATGATGCGCCGGCTGTGATCGAGAACTACGCCACCATCGTCCACGTCTCGTACGAGGAGACGGTCGCGAAGGCCGACGATCTCAAGGCCGCCGTCGATGCGTTCGTCGCGACCCCCGACGCCCTCACGCTGTCCGCCGCCCAGGATGCGTGGCTCGTCGCGCGCGAGCCGTACGGCCAGACCGAGGGCTACCGGTTCTACGATGGCCCGATCGACAACCCGACCGATGGACCGGAGGGCCGCATCAACTCGTGGCCGCTCGACGAGGCGTTCATCGACTACGTCGACGGCGACGCCGACGCCGGCATCATCAACCACCCCGAGACGTTCCCGACGCTGTCCGCGCAGATCATCAAGGACGAGAACGAGAACGGCGCCGAGGAGAACATCTCGACCGGCTACCACGCGATCGAGTTCTTGCTGTGGGGCCAGGACTTCGACGACGCGGGCCCGGGCCAGCGTCCCTTCACCGACTATGTCGTCGGTGGCACCAACCAGAATCAGGAGCGCCGCAAGCAGTACCTGTCGATCGTGACCGACGTCCTGGTCTCCGACCTCGAGCTCGTCGAGCAGCAGTGGGAGCCGGGCGCCACCAACTACGGCAGCGACTTCCAGACCCTCGATAGCCGCGAGGCACTCCGCCGCATCCTCCAGGGATTGGGAGCGCTGTCGGGGTCGGAGCTGCCGGGTGAGCGCATGGGGACGGCGCTCGACAACCGCGATCAGGAAGACGAGCACTCGTGCTTCTCCGACAACACGCATCGCGATCTGCGTGCGAACGCGCTGTCGATCCAGAACATCTACCTCGGCAGGTTCGGAGACCTCGACGGCCCGGGGCTCGACGAGCTGGTCGCCGCGCGTGACCCGGAGCTCGACGCGAAGATGAAGGCGCAGCTGCAGGCGAGCGTCGATCTGATCGAAGTCATCCCGAATCCGTTCGACCAGGCGATCCAGGATGACGCGGATGGTCGCGTCAAGGTCAAGGCTGCGATCGACGCCCTCAAGGCACAGACCGCCACCATCGTCGAGATCGCGACCCTGCTCGGGATCACGATCAACCTCGAGTAGTCGATGAAGCGATCGCTGATCGTCGTCGTCCTGGCTGCCTGCGGAGACAACTCCGAAGGAGGCTACGAGCCCGGTGAAGAGCTGAGCGGTGGAGAGACCACCGTGTTCGACGAGGGCGCGAACGCGTTCTCGCTGGCAGCGCGCAACCTGATCGGCGACCGGCGCGACAAGTTCTTCGTCGGCAACTCGTTCTTCAAGCGTGCGTGGGTCACCGCACCGTCGTCGACGAGCGGTGTCGATGGGCTCGGTCCGACGTACAACGCGACGTCGTGTGCCGCCTGCCACTTCAAGGATGGCCGCGGCGCACCACCGCAGGATCCCGGCGACGAGTTCCTCGGGCTACTGGTCCGACTGTCGATCCCCGGCGAAGCGCCCGACGGCGGGCCTGTCGGAGATCCCGTGTACGGCGGCCAGTTCAACCACAAGTCGATCCTCACCGTGCCGGCCGAGGGCAAATCGTCGGTGACGTACGTCGAGGTGCCCGGCACGTTCGGCGACGGCACCGCGTTCTCGCTGCGCAAGCCGACCTACGACTTCACCGAGCTCGCGTTCGGGCCGTTCGCCGAGGGCATCATGTTCTCGCCCCGCACCGGTCAGGCGATGGTCGGGCTCGGACTCCTCGAGGCGCTCGACGAAGCGACGATCGTCGCGCTCGCCGACGACGATGACGCCGATGGCGACGGGATCTCGGGCCGCGCGAACTACGTGGCCGACGTGCGTTCGAAGACGATCAAGCTCGGTCGGTTCGGCTGGAAGGCGAACCAGCCGTCGCTCGAGCAGCAAGTCTCCGGCGCGTTCAACGGCGACATCGGCGTGACCTCGGAGCTGTTCCCCGCGCAGAACTGCACGCCGGCGCAGACCGCGTGTGCCGCGGCCGTGGAGGGTGGCGCGCCGGAGGTCGCCGTCGACAAGATCGACGAGGTCACCTACTACTCGCAGCTCCTCGCGGTGCCCGCGCGCCGCAGCTTCCAGGATAAGGCGGTGCTGCGCGGCAAGGCCATGTTCCACGAGGCCGGGTGCGCGAGCTGTCACGCGACGAAGCTGACGACGGGAACGTTCCCCGGCATCCCCGAGATCTCGAACCAGACGATCTTTCCCTTCACCGACCTGCTGCTCCACGACATGGGCACCGAGCTCGCGGATGGTCGCCCCGACTTTCTCGCGACCGGCACCGAGTGGCGCACGGCCCCGCTGTGGGGCATCGGCCTCGTCGAGACCGTCAATCATCATACAAACTTTCTGCACGACGGTCGGGCCAGAGACCTGAGCGAAGCGATCCTGTGGCACGGCGGGGAAGGCGAGGCGGCGCGCGAGGCGTATCGTCTGATGCCCGAGAGCGATCGCGAAGCGATGCTCGTGTTCCTGGAGTCGTTGTGAAGGTCCTGCTGCTGATCGCCCTCGCTGTCCTCAACACGTGTTCCATCGTCCCGCTCGGTGATGGCGATCGCCGGATCACGGCGCGCGAGCTCGGCGCCGAGGTCGCGGTGCCCACGCTCGACGAGCTGTCGGCGCGACTCACCGACCTTCGCCAGGCGTGCGAGACGTTCGCGACGAAGGTAACCCTGCCGTCGCTGCGCGATGCGCAGGCCGCGTGGCGTGCAGCGCGCGTCCCGTGGAAGCAGGCCGACGCGTTTGGCTTCGGGCCCGCGACGGATCTCCGGTTGACCGCGGCGATGGATCAACCGGTCGAGTTCTCGAAGGTCGAGGAGGAGGTGTCAGGAACCGGCGTGATCTCCGAGGACGCGGTCACCGACCTGGGTGCGAACCGCAAGGGCTTCCACGCGCTCGAGTACCTGTTGTTCGGGCCCAATCAAGCGGCGCAGCTCGCGATGTTCACGGCCGAGCCTCGCCGGCGCGCGCTGGCCCTGGCCTACGCGCAGAACCTCGAGAGTCGCGGCAAGGAGCTGCGCGCGGCGTGGACCGGCGAACAGGATCTGCTCGCACACCCCGGCGCTGCGAACGAGACGTACGTGACGGTCGCCGACTCGCTCGACGCGTTCGTCAACGAGAGCGTGTTCCTCGCCGAGCTCGCAGCCGACGCGCGGCTCGGGAAGCCGAGTGGCACCGCGACGGGTGGCGTACCTCAGCTCGATCTGGTCGAGTCCCGGCCGAGCGATAACTCGCTCGCCGATCTCACCAACACGCTGCGCGGGATCCGCAACGTCTACTTCGGTTCGCTCGACGGCACGCCGGGCAAGGGGATCGGCAAGCTGATCCTGGCGGCGTCCCCGTCGACGGATCGCGAGGTCCGCGAGTTGCTCGCCGCATCGCTCGCCGCGGTGGCCGCGATCCCGAGCCCGTACGAGGCCGCGCTCGAGGCGCACGCCCCGGAGATCGAGGTCGCGCTGACGCAGCTCAAGGAGCTCAAGACGATCCTCGCCACCGAGGTGGTCGGCGTACTCGGGGCCACGCTCAAGTTCAACGACAATGACGGCGACTAAGCGGTTCGCTGTCCGCGCGATCTTCCCGGTCCAACCCGGTTGGACCTCGCTATTTCGGCCCGTCGATGCGGCGTCGGGGGCCGTGTTCCGGATCGTGTTCGGCACGCTGATGCTGATCGCGACGCTGCGGTTCTTCGCCCACGGCTGGATCTCCGAGTACTACGAGATGCCGTCGCACTTCTTCTCGTACTACGGCTTCGACTGGGTGAAGCCGTGGCCTGCGCCCGGGATGTACCTCCACTTCGGTGCGATGGCGGTGCTCGCGCTGATGGTCGCGGTCGGCCTCTACTATCGCGTCGCGGTGGTCCTGTTCGGCCTGCTGTTCGGCTACGCGCACCTGATCGATCAGACGAACTACCTCAATCACTACTACCTGGTGATCTGCCTGTGCGGACTGATGGCGTTCCTGCCGCTCCACGCGACCTGGTCGCTCGATGCGCGACGCGATCCGAAGGTCCGCAGCTCGACCATCCCGGCGTGGGTGGTGTGGGCGCTGCGCGCGCAGATCGGGCTCGTCTACGTGTTCGGTGGCATCGCGAAGCTCAAGTACAGCTGGGTCGTCGACGCGATGCCGCTCAAAATCTGGCTGCCCGCGAACACCGACGTCCCGATCATCGGACCGTGGCTCGGGCAGGAGTGGACGGCGTACGCCTTCTCGTGGGCAGGTCTCGCGTTCGATCTCTCGATCGTGCCGCTGCTGCTGTGGCCGCGGTCGCGCCGCTACGCGTACTGCTTCGTCGTCGCGTTCCACCTGATGACCGCGAAGCTGTTCACGCTCGGCATGTTCCCGTGGATCATGATGGCGAGCTCGCTGATCTTCTTGCCGCCGAGCTGGCCGCGCCGGTTCGTCGCTTCGCGGATCGCCGAGGATGCTCCTCGCATCGCACGCCGTCCTCGCCTGATCCTCGCCGCGCTCGGCGTCTACTTCGCGTTTCACGTCGCGATGCCGTTTCGCCACCTCCTCTATCCCGGCGAGGTCTGCTGGAGCGAGCAGGGCTTCCGGTTCTCGTGGAACGTGATGGTGATGGAGAAGACCGGCTCGGTGGCGTTCCGCGTCGTCGAGCCGTCGACCGGTCGCGCGTGGGACGTCGTACCCACCACCTACCTGACGAGATACCAGACCAAGATGATGTCGACGCAACCCGATCACATCCTCCAGCTCGCGCACATCATCGCCGACGATTACCGTCGAAGAGGCGTGCTCGATCCGGTGGTCCGCGTCGATGCGTTCGCCTCGCTCAACGGCAAGCCGCGCCAACGGCTCATCGATCCTACCGTCGATCTCGCGCGCGAGACCGATCGTCTTGCCCCTCAAGCCTGGATTCTCCCGCGGAGCTCACCGTGAAGTCTTTGATCCTGTTCGTCGCGCTGTCCTCGGCCACTGCGTTCGCAAGTCCGCACCCCAACCCGATGAGCTATCCGTACGCGACCCTCAACGAGGGAGCGCTCGAGCTCGAGCAATACGCCGATCTCGTGCCGGTACGCGTCGCGAGGGAGAACCCCGACGGCACGCTCGTTGGCGTGACGGGCGTGCGATCGGTGCTGCAGACCGAGCTGGAGTACGGCCTCACCGATCGGGTCGAGCTCGGCTTCTACTTCATGTTCCGCCAGGCCGCGAGCTCGAACACGCCGTTCCTCCGGTTCCAGGGCGTCAAGCAGCGCGTGCGCGTGCGGCTCGCCGAACAGGGCGAGTGGCCCGTCGACGTCGGGCTCTACTTCGAGATCGCCGAGCTCGATAACGAGTTCGAGCTCGAGGAGAAGCTCCTGCTGTCCAAGCGCTTCGGCGACCTCACCGCGGTCGCGAATCTGTGGGTCGAGCAGGAGTGGTACTACCAGACCAACGACTACAAGTTCATCTACAACCCCACGGTCGCGGTGAACTACCAGATCAACCCCAAGGTGATCCTCGGGCTGGAGTACTGGGCGCGCGGTCGGTTCGACAAGGCGAACGACGCCAACGACCAGCCGGGCGCGAACATCAACGACGCACCGCAGAAGGCGCACCACTACGTCGGGCCGACGGCGCTCGTCCAGGCTGGAAAAGTGTCTCTGTCGGTCGGCGCGTATCTGCGAGCCGACTCGCTCGGCGAAGCCGTGCAGGTCGGCGACTCGTTCGGCCGGCTGTGGGTCCGCACCATCCTCGGGATCGATCTGTAGCCGACCGGTTCATGACGACGACCTGAAGGAGGCGCACGCTCCTCGCGGGCCGCGTTGGTGGTTGGCCGCCTCGCCTGATCTGAGTCAGGGCGTCAGCTCGGATGCGTACTTGCGCAGCTTGCCGGTGCCGATGCGCTGCGCCCGAACCCGCTCCATCGTGGCGGCGATCACGGCGTGCCACGCTTCTTGCCGAGCCGCGAGCTCCTTCACGCCAGCGCGATCGAAGCCGTCGAGCAGCAGGCCCTTCATGCCGTCCATGATCGCCTGCCGGTCCGCGTGCATCTGCCGGAACGCGAGGAGCATCGCGTCGACGTCGAGGCCGTCGGGAGGATAGGGCGTGGCGGCGAGCAATTGATCGAGGAGGTCGCTGGCCATCATCGGGGATGTACCGCCTTGAAGGCGTCGCCGACCTCGCCCATCAGCTTCGCGGCATCGTCGAGGGGCTCGAAGGTGAGCTTGGTATTGGCTTCGCCGAGCCGATCGATCACGTACTGGTAGAGCGCGGCGAGATTCGCACACAGCTCTGGAGCTGCCGAGTGATCGAGCGCGGCGGAGAGCTCGCCGACGATGCGCAGGGCATGGTCGAGCAGGTTCGCCTTCTTCTGGATATCCTTGGCGACGATCGCCTCGCGAGCTTGCACGAGGTCGCGGGCGAACCGGTCGAACAGACGCTCGAGCACGACGTGCTTCGGCGCGGAGTCGAGGTCTCCCCGTTTGTAGGCATTTGCAGCGCGGGTGTTCATGGTGATTCCTAGCCGAGCATGGCGGTGAGCTGGGCGAACTGCGCCTTCATGTTGCTCATCGCTTGTTCCATCGCGTTGAACTGTTTCTCGAGACGTGCCTGAAGCTCATCGGCCGACTTGTTGATCGCATCGATCTGCGTCTGGAACGCCTTGCCGCGATCCGTGAGCGACTGCGTCTTCGCGGCCAGGATGCCGGTGTTGCTCGTCGTGTAGGCGTCGGTCATCGTGGTCACGGCCGTCGCGAAGCCCTTGGTGACGAACAGATCGGCGACTGCATCCGGGTTCGCCGTCAGCGCCGCGCCGAGCTTGGTCTCGTCGAGCGTCATCGCACCGGTGCGGTCGCGCGAGATGCCGAGCGACGACAGGGTCGTGCCGCCGTAGGAGTTCGACATCAGCGAGCCGAGGCTGGCTTGCAGCCCTCGCAGCGTCGAATCGCCGAACAGCGTGTTGCCGCCCTTGGTGGTGCCCGTGTAGTCGAGCTGGATGTGGAGCGCGCTGTTGATGGTGTTGTACGCGCTGACGACGGACTTGAGCTTGTCGGTCAGCGACTTGGTGTCGAGCGCCACCGTGGTGCGATTGCTCGGATCGTCCGTACCATGCACCGAGTTGAGGGTCAGCGTGATGCCTGCGAGCGCATCGCTGATCACGTTGGTGGGGCGCGAGATATCGATGCCGTCGATGTTGATCAGCGCATCCTTCGCGGCGACCTTCTCGTTGGCGACGTTCGACAGGCCGAGGTTGCCGGTGCCGGTGTCCGTGAAGACCGGCGCCTTGGCGGTGCCGGAGCTCTTCGCGTTGACGACCAGGCGAAACGAGCCGTTGCCGGTGACGTCGATGATGTTCGCGGTGACGCCTGCATCCGCGGCGTTGATCTTCGCGGCGATCGAGTCGAGCGAGTCCGTCGACGTCCAGGTCACCGACTTGACGGTGCCGCCGACATCGATGTCGACCCCACCATCGCCGACCACCCCAGCCGTCGTGCGACTCGTGAACGGTTCGGACTGGACCACCTTGGCTGTGGCCAGCTGCTTGACCCGGAAGTCGTGCAAGCCGGCGGTCGCGCTCGACGAGGCTGCGACCGAGACCCGGTTATCGGACGACGTGGCGGAGAGCGGGCGACCCTCCGAGGCGAGGTCCAGGGCCTTGACTGCCGTGGCGAGCCCCGACATGGCGGAGCTCATGCTGTTGACGATGCTCTTCTGCGTCGTCAGGTGCTGTTGCTTGGTCGAGATCGTCGTCGCGGAGTTGCGCTCGACCGAGACGAGCGAATCGATCAAGGCAGACGTATCGAGACCGCTGGAGAGACCGCCGAAAGAGATCGGGCCCATGACTGTTTCCTTACGTACGGCAGGACCGGCTTGGCCCCACTACCTGACTCGCTCGCCTCGCCGGTTTGTTGAGGCCGAAATCTCGAGCTCCGAAATGGCCGAAGGCCCGAGCGAGGGTCGCCCGGGCCTCCGTGGGGTAGCGAGGTTGCTTACTGCAGCAGCGAGAGCGCCGACTGCGGCATCTGGTTGGCCTGCGCCAACACGGCGACGCCGGCCTGGCTGAGGATCTGCGAGCGCGTCATCATCGAGGTCTCCGAGGCGACATCGACATCGCGGATCCGCGAGTTCGCGGACGACAGGTTCTCGTGGCTGGTCGCGAGGTTCGCGAGGCTGACCTGCATGCGGTTCTGGGTGGCGCCGACCTTCGCGCGGCTCTGCGAGAGCTGCTGGATGGCCTTGTCGAAGACCCCGATCGCGGACTGCGCGTTGGCCGCGGTCGACAGCGAGGCCGACGCGATGTGCATCGAGGTCGATCCGAGGGTCGAGGACGTCAACTTGGTGACCGACATCGCG